>NZ_JBKVCZ010000150.1:0-15219 GCF_046966825.1 Hungatella sp.
GATTATATATTCGGAGCGGAGTATGAGGCGGGAAAGGATCTGATTACGGACAGCTTAAACCGCTTCCGCAGGATGCTGCGCAGCAGAAAAGACGAGGAGGTAAAGGCCGCCATGGCGGAAACGGAGCGTGCGCTGGCGCTGGCCCAGACGGACAATGCAGCCGTGCTTCTTCTGCTCGCTGCGGCGCTGGTCTCCTTCTATCTGCTGGTTCTGAAGCCGTTCCTCAAATATTCCGTCGCTTTAAAGCGCGCGGATGGGACGTCGCCGGTTCATCTGGTGCCGGCAGGATCGGCGGAGGTGCGGGAGTTTGCCTCCGTCTTCAATCACGTATACAGCCAGTGGCAGGAGCAGAATGAGCGTCTGAAGGAATTAAACGCCATTGACTCCCTGACCGGAGCAGCCAACCGGGAGACCCTGTACCGGTATCTGGAGGATCTGATCGGGAAGAAGCAGGGAAACATCGGCGTGTTTATGCTGGATATCGATTCCTTCAAGTCGTTTAACGATGCGTACGGCCATTTATCCGGCGATGAGGTGCTGGCGAAGATCGGTCATTTCCTGAACACCATTATGGCGGAGGTCCACGGGCTGGCCAGCCGCGTGGGCGGGGAAGAATTTGCACTGGTGGTCCCGGAGGCCTGTGCGGAGTCCATCGACCATATCGCGGGGAAGATTCTGTACGGAATTCAGGAGCTGAATTTAAAGCATGAGCTCCTGCCGCTGACCGACACGCATATCACGGTGAGTCTGGGCAGTATTTTCTGGAAGGGCGGAGAGACAAAGACGCCCAAGGAGCTGATCCACTACGCAGATTTGGCGCTGTACCAGGCGAAGAAGAACGGTAAGAACCAGCATGTGATGTTTTCCGAGACGGATTACTCTTTTATCGTCCTTCAGAACAGCCACACGCATGACAGCGAGGTGGAGGCGGATATGTACGGCGCCCTGGAGCGGGGAGAATTTATTCCGTACTACCAGCCGCAGTATGATTTAAAGACGGAGCGGATCGTGTCGGCGGAGGCGCTGGTGCGGTGGAAGCATCCGGAAAAAGGGATTCTCTATCCCGATTACTTCATCCCTCTCTTCGAGCGGAACGGCTTTATCACGAAGATGGATTTCTGCATGTTTGAAGCGGTATGCAGGGGTTTAAGCGAGTGGATCAGGACGGGAGAGCGGGTGATTAAGGTGGCGTGTAATTTTTCCCGTCTCCATTTTGCGAGGGAGGATGTGGCGGAGAGGCTGAAAGAGATTGCGGATGCCTATCGCGTTCCGTATAAATATCTGGAGATTGAGATCACCGAGAGCGCGTTTATGGATGACAGCAAAAATATCATTGACCAGATGAAAAAACTGCGGGAAATCGGTTTCTCGACGGCTATCGATGATTTCGGCGTGGGGTACTCATCCCTCGGTCTGCTGCAGGACGTTCCGGCCGATGTTCTGAAGATCGACAGGGGATTTTTAAACCGTGACATGGCGGACAGAAAGAACGTGATGATCATCAAGGGCATCGTGAATATTGCAAATATTCTGCATTTAAAAACCGTGTGCGAGGGCGTGGAAACAGGCGCTCAGAAGGAGCTCCTCAAGGGCATCGGCTGTGATCTGGCCCAGGGTTATTACTACGCAAAACCCATGGAAAGGGAAAAAATGGAAGCGCTTTTATTCATTCGTAAAGAGCTGGCTTAAGACCCAGAATATTTTTAAGGGCAAAGCCAATAAAAAGGTAAAAAACCTTGACAAAAACAGGAGAAACAGCTATAAATGATATAGTATCGTATTAACGAGAAAAATCGTAGTTAAATACTACATTCTAGGAGGAAGATATCAATGAACAAAACAGAATTAATCGCAGCAGTAGCAGAGAAGGCAGAACTGTCCAAGAAGGATGCAGAGAAGGCAGTAAAGGCTTTCACAGATGTAGTATCTGAAGAATTAGTAAACGGCGGAAAAATCCAGTTAGTTGGTTTTGGTACATTTGAAGTTTCTGAAAGAGCAGCAAGAGAAGGAAGAAACCCGAAGAGCGGCGAAGTTATGAATATCCCGGCTTCCAAGACACCAAAATTCAAAGCTGGCAAGGCATTAAAGGATATGGTGAACGCATAATTCATGAGACTTGATAAATTCCTAAAGGTTTCCCGGCTCATCAAGAGAAGAACTGTGGCTAACGAAGCCTGCGACGCAGGCCGCGTGGTCGTGAATGATAAACCGGCGAAGGCTTCCTTAAACGTTAAGGAAGGCGACATCATCGAGATTCATTTCGGGACAAGCTCCGTAAAGGTGGAAGTCCTCGATGTAGCGGAGACTGTAAAAAAGGATGAAGCGAAAGAGCTTTATCGCTATATTTAACAGGAATAAAGAGGCGCGCCTCCTAATATACTTTAGACAGGTATATTAGGAGGTTTTTTAATGGAAGAGAAGATGAATATCCGCCCGCATAAGCTTACACTGGAAAACAGAGGGGCCGGAACCGTTACGGGGATCCGGGAGGTCGTGTCGTTCGATGAGAATCAGGTGGTGCTCGATACCGATTTGGGGCTTCTTACTGTCAAGGGGAAGGACTTGCATGTCAGCAGGCTGACCCTGGAAAAGGGAGAGGTAGACTTAGACGGCACCATCGACAGTTTAAACTATTCCTCCAACGAGGCGTTAAGAAAGTCCGGAGAATCCCTGTTTACCAGATTATTCAAATAAAGAGCCTAAAGGAGTCCTATGAGCGTCCATATTGTATATGAGGTGAGACTTCTGCTCTACAGCTTTGCCACGGGCGCAGGGCTTATGATGACGTATGATTTTCTAAGGATCCTCCGCATCTTCATTCCTCACCTTCCCGTCATCATGGGCGTGGAGGACATGGTATACTGGGTCTACGCGAGCCTGGTGACATTCTCCCTGCTGTATGAACAGAATGACGGAGGCTTAAGGGGATACGTCATCGCAGGTGTCTTTATCGGAATGTTTTTATACGACCGGCTGATCAGCAGGTTTTTTCTAAAGTTCTTGAAAAATACATGGAAATATCTTAGAATGAAGCTAGACAAGTGTTTCCGCCGCAGAAAGAAACGGCAACGATAGAATAGCTGGTGATAAAGAGAATGAGTAATTTTGGAAAATCGAGGAGAAAACGGAAAGATAAATGGGGCAACCGTATGGCCCTGATCGGAATCACCTTTGTGGTATTCAGCCTGGCAGTCATCGTTACGGTCAAGGGAGCCTCCTTAAAGGACAAGGAACTGGAATACCAGATTCGTGAGGAGAACTTAACCGCTCAGAGGGACAAGGAGCTGGAACGCTCGAAGGAACTGGAAGAGTACCGGATCTATGTCCAGACGAAGCAGTACATAGAAGAGGTGGCGAAACAGAAGCTGGGGCTGGTGAATCCTGACGAGATTCTGTTGAAACCGAAGAAAAAAGAGTGAATCCTGTCGTAATATTTTTGGGACAGGGTGTTAAGATTTGACAAATATTTCCCTCCAACCTGTATATAATGTGCGTTAGGAACAGTATGCATAAAAACAGGCAGGAGGGAATTTTTGTGTTCAGACGTAAGGCGGAGCATCACGATATGGCTGATGTGAATGTATATACAGCGAAGAGATTAAACGACATGGCAGGCTCCCTCGGAGAGCTGGCCAGAGCATGTACAGATGAATTGTCCGCCGGACAGGGACTTACGAAGGAAGATGGGATTGCGGCGATGCAGACAGCCGCAGCCATGGTATGCGCGGGCTGCAACAAGTGCAATATCTATTCCAGCCAGGAACAGGAAAATAACTACTATCTGTATTATCTGATTCGCTCGTTTGAGCAAAAAGGGAATCTGGATTACGGGGACATGCCCCGCATGTTTCTCGAGACCTGCAAACACCGGGACGAGTACGTGGACCAGTTAAACCGCAGTCTCGGAAAAGCAACGATGAATTTAGCCTGGAAGAACCGGTTCCTGGAGAGCAGGGATGCGGTCATCATCCAGTTTAAGGAGCTCGCCGTTATCCTGGAGGAATTCTCCCACCAGATGGAAAAGGCGGTGGACATTACCCAGGACAAGGCGGACGCGGTGGAGAAGGAATTCAAGCGCCGCCACATTATCATTGAAAAAATGCTGATTCTGGAGTATGAAAACCACCAGAAAGAGGCATTCCTCACCATGCGGACCGGAAATGGGCGCTGCGTGACTGCGAAGGAGGCGGCGGAGCTGCTGGAGGAAGCCATGGACGAAAACGAGTGGTGTGTCGCCCACGACGGCAGAAACTTAATCACGAAGCAGCCGGCCACGATCCGTTTTGTGGAAAAGGGGCGTTACCGCATGGTCTACGGCGCCGCCCGCGCCATAAAGACAGGGGAGGCCGTCTCGGGGGACAACTACAGCTTCAGCCAGATCATGCCCGGCCAGGTGATCATGAGCCTCTCCGACGGCATGGGAAGCGGTGAAATCGCGGAGGAAGAGAGCCGTCAGGTTATAGAGCTGACAGAGAGGCTCCTGGAAACCGGTTTTTCCGCCCGGGCCGCCTTAAAGCTTGTCAACACGGTGCTTCTTCTGACCGGCAACGTGCAGCATCCCGCGACTCTTGACTTAGGATGCATCGACTTACATACAGGAATCCTGGAGGCCATGAAGCTGGGGGCCGCGGCCACCTATATACTGACTCCCAGCGGAGTGGAGCTTCTGGAGGCCGGCGAGGTCCCCATGGGCATCTTAAATCCGGTAGAACCGATTCTTCTTTCCAAAAAACTGTGGGACGACAACCGCATCATCATGGTCAGCGACGGCGTCTTAGACGCCCTGCCCGGTGAGGACAAGGAGCTGTCACTCCTGGAATTCATAGCCGGAATGCCCATAAAAAATCCACAGGACATGGCCGACCGCATTCTTCTCTTCGCCCGCTCATTCAATGAGTACGTGGGTGACGACATGACCGTCTTAACTGCCGGTATCTGGGACCGCTGAAGGTTTAGGAGATCTGTCTGTGCCATGCGGCAGCCGTTGTCTGCCGGCCCATACGAATTCAGAAGGCATGTACCCTGCGCCTTCTGAATTTGTTACAACTGTCATCCGATCCTTCCGTACGCCTCCATACAATCCTCCCGTTTAAAATTTCCAGTCAACATTTCGAGTCGGACTTTCACGATTTTCCTCTTTATGGTATATTTATAATTATACCGGGAAAAATCTACAAAGGCGGTGTCACCATGCACAGAAAAATACTGGAAACCATCAGGGAATTCATCCGGGAGCACGATATGCTCGTCCCGGGCGACCGCGTAATTATAGGATTGTCCGGCGGCGCGGATTCGGTGAGCCTTCTGATGATCTTAAGCGAACTGAAGAAAGAACTGAACATAGAGCTTTTCGCGGTCCATGTCCACCATGGGTTAAGGGGGAAGGAGGCGGACCGTGACAGCGCATACGCACAGGAACTGTCAGAGAATCTGGGAGTGCCTTTTGTTTGTGTGCACGCGAACGTGGCAGAGTACGCCCGTGTCAACGGAGTCTCAGAGGAGGAAGCGGGAAGGCATCTGCGCTACCGGATTCTGGAGGAACAGCGCCTTTTTCGCCATGCGGCGAAGATCGCCGTGGCTCATCACGCGGATGATCAGGTGGAGACCGTGCTCTATAACCTGTTCCGCGGAAGCGGCTTAAAAGGGCTTGGCGGGATGAGGCCGGTGCGGGACGCCGTTATACGGCCTCTGCTTTCCGTAACGAGAAAAGAGATTCTTGCATATCTGGAAGAAAAAGAGATATCATATTGTGAGGACTCTACAAACAGCGGGACGGATTATATCAGGAACCGCCTGCGCCATGAGATTATTCCCGCTGTCAGGGAACGGATCAACGAAGGGGCGCCATCCAATATCCTGCAGGCGGCAAAGACGGCCGCGGCCGCGGATGCCTGTTTTGAGAGAACCGCGAGGCGGATTCTGGAGAGCGTCGGCATCCGGGAGAGACGGGAGGGCGGCGGCGTTATTTCCATTGGAATTTCTGCGGAGATATTAAAACAGGAAGAGCCCATTGTCCGTCAGTACGTGATCCGGCAGATGATCGGAGAGACGTATCTGTCTTTAAAGGATATTGCCTCCGTCCACGTGGAGGAGGCCGAAAAGCTTCTTTTTAAGCCGGTGGGACGGCGGATCCAGCTGCCGGATGGGGGATATGCTCTTCGGACCTACGAGGAATTGTGGATAAAAAAAGAGGAAAAAAAGCTTTTTTCCCAGAGCGGCGGCGAAGAAACCGGAATAATGCCCGTTATGACGACATTTCCTTACAAAAAAGGGCAGGAAATTCCCAAAAACAGGTATACGAAATGGTTTGATTATGATAAAATCAATAGTGCGCTCTCTGTGAGGTATCGGGAAACCGGAGACTATATTACGCTCGCCGGCGGCGGCAGAAAGACAGTCAAATCGTTTATGATCGATGAAAAGATTCCGAAGGAAGAACGCGGTAAGATTCTGCTGGCGGCGGACGGATCACACATTCTCTGGATCATCGGATACCGGATCAGTGAATATTATAAAATTACAGACGATACTCATACAGTACTGCAAATACAAATAGACGGAGGAAAAATTGATGAATGATAAGATACGTGTATTGTTATCGGAAGAAGAAGTAGCAAAGAGAATCAAGGAGATGGGGGAGGTAATCAGCAGTGATTACGAAGGCAGACCCCTTCATCTGATCTGCATCTTAAAGGGCGGAGTGTTCTTTACCTGCGAGCTGGCAAAGAGAATCAGCCTGCCGCTGACCCTGGATTTCATGTCTGTATCCAGCTATGGCGCAGGCACCGTATCCAGTGGAATCGTAAAGATCGTAAAGGATTTGGATGAACCGATCGAGGGAAAGGATGTATTGATTGTGGAAGACATCATCGATTCCGGCAATACGCTTTCTTATCTGATTGAAGTCCTGAAGCAGAGAAACCCGAGAAGCATCGAGCTGTGCACCCTGCTTGATAAGCCGGAACGCCGTGTGAAGAAACAGGTTACGGTTAAATACACCTGCTTTACCGTACCGGATCAGTTCATCGTGGGATACGGTCTTGATTATGACCAGAAATACAGGAATTTGCCGTATATCGGAGTAATAGAACAGCAATAAGGAGGCAGCCCGTTGAAACAACAGCAACCATTTAGAGGGTTAGGTCTCGTTCTGATCCTCGTGATCATGCTGATCGTAGCAAGCATGTTTCCGAGACAGAATGAGAAGATCAGTAACCAGGAATATATGAAGGCCATCGAGGATGGCAGCGTAGTCGCAGCGACTATTAAGCAGAACCAGCAGACGCCCACCGGCCAGGTCGTGCTGATTATAAGCGACGGATCGGCGGAACAGGCCAAAGTCGTGAATGTTCCGGACGTCATTGCAGCACAGGAGCTGCTGGACAGGAACGGAATCGTCTATACCACGGAGAACGTACCCCAGGAGAATTATTTCCTGACCATCGTTCTGCCGATTATCCTGACTGCCGTGGTTCTCGTTGGCATGTTCATGCTGATGAACGCCAGAGCAGGATCGGGAGGCGCCAACGCCAAGATGATGAATTTCGGCCGCAGCCGGGCGCATCTGGCCAAGGATGCCAATAAGGTCAACTTTGGAAAGGTCGCCGGTCTGGAAGAAGAGAAGGAAGAACTGGCCGAGGTGGTGGACTTCTTAAAGAATCCACAGAAATACACCAGTGTCGGAGCGCGTATCCCCAAGGGCATTCTGCTTGTGGGCCCTCCGGGAACCGGTAAGACGCTGCTCGCAAAGGCGGTGGCAGGGGAGGCGGGAGTTCCGTTCTTCTCCATTTCGGGTTCCGATTTCGTGGAGATGTTCGTCGGTGTCGGCGCATCGAGAGTCCGCGATTTATTTGAAGAAGGCAAGAAGCACGCGCCCTGTATCATCTTTATCGATGAGATCGACGCCGTTGCCCGCCGGAGAGGTACCGGTATGGGAGGCGGCCACGATGAGAGGGAGCAGACCTTAAACCAGCTGCTGGTCGAGATGGATGGTTTCGGTGTCAATGAAGGCATCATCGTCATGGCGGCCACCAACCGTGTGGATATTTTAGATCCGGCCATTCTGCGTCCGGGCCGGTTTGACCGGAAGGTTGGAGTGGGAACACCTGACGTCAAGGGCAGAGAAGAGATCTTAATCGTCCATTCCAAGGAGAAACCCCTGGGAGAGGACGTGGACTTAAAACGCGTGGCTCAGACCACGGCAGGATTTACCGGTGCCGATTTGGAGAATCTGATGAACGAGGCGGCGATTAATGCAGCCCGCGACAACAGGAAGTTTATCAGCCAGGCGGACATCAATAAGGCGTTTGTCAAGGTTGGAATCGGCGCGGAGAAGAAGAGCAAGGTCATCTCCGAGAAGGAGAAGAAGATTACGGCATATCACGAGGCCGGTCACGCGATCCTGTTCCATGTGCTTCCGGATGAGGGACCGGTTCATACCATTTCCATCATTCCTACAGGCATCGGCGCGGCGGGGTATACCATGCCTCTGCCGGAGAGCGACCGGATGTTCAACACGAAGGGAAAGATGCTGCAGGATATCATGGTGGATTTAGGCGGCAGAATCGCAGAAGAACTGGTCTTCGGCGATATTACCACCGGCGCATCCCAGGATATTAAGCAGGCGACAGCGACGGCCCGTTCCATGGTGACTCAGTACGGTATGTCTGACCGTGTCGGTATGATTAATTACGACAATGACGGCGATGAGGTCTTCATCGGCCGCGATCTGGCTCACACCAAGAGCTACGGCAACGAGGTTGCCAACACGATCGACAGCGAAGTGAAGCGTATCATCGATGACTGCTACACCAAGGCGAAGGATATCATCATGAAGCATGAGGATGTACTTCATTCCTGTTCCCAGCTTTTGATTGAGAAAGAGAAGATTGGCCAGCAGGAGTTTGAAAGCCTGTTCCCGGCAGAGATTTAATGGCAGCATAGCTACTATGCCATTCCGGGTTATGCATTCTGGACTCGAATGTGGATTGAAATAGCAGAAACACGCTGTGGATCAGAATCATGAAGAAATATGCAGATGCCCGGTAAAATGCCTAAGATTGGCGCCGGGTGCCTGCATTTTTTTGTCTGTAAAATGGGGTAAAATCAAAAATGACGGAAAAACAGGAATGAAAAAAATGATGTTTGTGCACACTTATTTCTGAAAGCATGATATATTATTAATCGTAAACCCCCCCAATACATTATATAGTTTTTGCTACACCCCATAAGAAACGAAATACCTTCTCCAAAAAACGGTCAGCTCCCCCGCTGACCGTTTTTTATTTCAGCAGGAAAGTGACCCTGGGGAATACGGAAAAGGTTGGAAGAAAACGAGGGATTGGGCATGAAAAAATGAAGAAACTAAGAGCCCACGGGGTTGTATATTTAGGCCTGATCAGATAAAATAGATACAGGAGTAAATGAGAAAGGGAAGGATAACCGTATGTGCTTCCAGGCAGAGGCGTTAAACAGAGAGGCGTTATTTACCGACGAGACAGAAAATTTCCGATTTCCCACAGAGCCTTTAGAAGGAGACGACGTATACTTACGTTTCCGGACCGCAAGGGATAATGTGGATTATGTATATTATATAGAAGATGGCAGCAGGAACGAAGCCGTTATGGAGAAGTCAGACTCCGACGGTTTATTTGATTACTACGAATATAAGATTACAGTCGGCAGGGAAAGAATCAGCTACAGCTTTAAAGTGGTAAAAGGCAGCGAGGCCTGTTATTATAACCGGCTGGGGGCGACGATGGATAATCAGGAGTGTTTTCATTTCCGGATCGCTCCGGGATTTAGCACCCCGGACTGGGCCAAGGGCGCCATCATGTATCAGATCTACGTGGACCGGTTCTGCAATGGCGATCCGTCCAACGATGTCGTGGATAACGAGTATTTTTATATAGACCAGAATGTCATGCATGTGTCGGATTGGAGCAAATATCCCAGTCAGATGGACGTGGGCTGCTTCTACGGCGGTGACCTGCAGGGCGTATGGGATAAGCTGGATTATATTCAGAATCTGGGTGTGGATGTCATCTATTTCAACCCGATTTTCGTGTCGCCATCCAATCACAAGTATGACTGCCAGGATTATGACCATATTGATCCGCATTACGGCGTGATTGTGAAGGACGGCGGAGAGCCGCTGAAGAGCGGGGCCGCCGATAACCGCCAGGCGACCAAGTATATGATAAGAAGCACGGCAAAGGAGAATTTGGAGGCCAGTGACGCATTTTTTGCACGGTTTGTGGCTGAGGTTCACCGCCGGGGGATGAAGGTCATCCTGGACGGCGTGTTTAATCACTGCGGTTCCTTTAACAAATGGCTGGACGGAGAACTGCTTTACCAGATGTCCGGCGACTATGAAGCTGGGGCGTACGTCTCGGAGGACAGCCCGTACCATACGTTTTTTAAGTTCTATAAGGATGACGCATGGCCCTGCAACGATTCCTACGACGGCTGGTGGGGCCATTCCACGCTGCCGAAGCTAAATTATGAGGAATCACCCATGCTGTATGAATACATCATGAAGATTGCCCGTAAGTGGGTTTCTCCGCCGTACAACGTGGACGGCTGGAGACTTGATGTCGCTGCCGATTTAGGCCACAGCAGCGAATACAACCACCAGTTCTGGCGGGATTTCCGGAACGCGGTGAAGGAGGCCAATCCAAAGGCGATCGTGCTGGCAGAGCACTACGGCGACCCCTCCAGCTGGCTGGCTGGAGACCAGTGGGACACTGTGATGAACTATGACGCGTTTATGGAGCCTGTAACCTGGTTTCTGACAGGCATGGAGAAACACAGTGATGAGAGTAATCCCAATCTCTACGGGGATGGAGAGAGCTTTTTCCGCTCCATGAATTACCATATGAGCCGGATGATGACGAATTCCATGATGGTGGCCATGAACGAACTGTCCAACCACGATCACTCTCGTTTCTTAACGAGGACGAACCGGATGGTGGGACGGATCAGCACGAAAGGGGCCAAGGCGGCTTCCGAGGGTGTGAACTACGGCGTGTTCCGTGAGGCCGTATTAATCCAGATGACCTGGCCGGGAGCGCCGACCATCTACTACGGCGATGAGGCCGGAGTCTGCGGATGGACGGATCCCGATAACCGGAGAACGTATCCGTGGGGCAATGAGAATCTGGAGCTGATTGAATTTCATAAATATATGACGGGGCTTCATCACCGGATCGCCGCTTTGAGACGCGGCTCATTAAAGCAGCTGCTGGCAGGAAGGCAGCTGATCGCGTACGGCCGGTTCTGCGGCGACAGCGTCTGTGCCGTGATCGTAAACAACCGGGCGACGGAGCGGGATGTCCAGCTTCCGGTATGGCAGCTGGGCCTTTCGGACGGAGATACGCTGGTACGCCACATGCTGACGTACGAGACAGGATACAATGTGGGCAGAATCAGCTATGAGGTCGCAGACGGTCAGGTATCGGTCTTCCTGCCCGCCAACAGCGCCATTCTGCTCGCAACAGACCGGGTGTAGGACCAGATTCGGCGGCACTATACAGCAATTTTCAAACACGCTCTTAATTGGTCCGGCAGAGACGTAGAAGGCCGGGCCGGTCAGAGCGGGATGTCCGGATGGAAAAAAGAGGATGAAAAATACAAAAAAAATAATCGCACAGCCGATGAAAACCGCTTGATTTTTTATGCTCTCTGTGATAAAATAATCACTGCTTGTCAAAGCATTTTGGATGGTTTCCCGAGTGGCCAAAGGGGACAGACTGTAAATCTGCTGCAAATTGCTTCGGTGGTTCGAATCCACCACCATCCATATGCCGGCGTGGCGGAACTGGCAGACGCACAGGACTTAAAATCCTGCGGGCCTAATCGCCCGTACCGGTTCGATTCCGGTCGCCGGCAGTAAAAAAGCTGCAAAAGTGAACATTCACTTTTGCAGCTTTTTATTATTTATAAAAATTCGTAACAGGGACTCCTTCTTCCTGTTGTCTAATCGTATTAAATGTTATCCTCTTAACAGCTCCCCCATCTCCTTTAAGGAGAGGTAGACACCGTCAGGGCGGACCTTTGCGTGACCGAGATCCTCTCTCTTCGTCTCCCCCGTCAGAACCAGAAGACCGGCGGCTCCGTTGTTTACGCCGGCGGCCACGTCTGTGTACAGGCGGTCTCCGACAAAGGCGGTACGATCCCTGGCGGCGCCCGTCTTTTCTAAAATCATCTCTACGGTCTCCGGAAAAGGTTTTCCCACATACTTAGGCGTTTTTCCTGTGGACAGCGTGATCGCCGCACAGAAGGAGCCGCAGTCAGGTATGAATCCGTCCTCTGTCGGGCAGTTGATATCCAGATGGGTGGCGAGAAATGCCGCCCCATCCCGGATGTAACTGCACGCCCGTTCCAGCTTGTGATAGGTAAGCGTCGTATCAAACCCCACCACCACAAGGTCCGGCCGCTCTTCGGTCAGTGGGATGCCGGCCTTTTGAAAGCTTTCGCACAGCGTAGGAGTTCCCAGCAGATAGACGGTCTTTCCCGGATAATAATGCTTCAGATATTCGATCATTACGTCACCGGAGGTCATGATCTGGCTGGAGTCGATGGAGCAGTCCATGCGTCTGAGCTTCTCGATGTAGGACTCGGAGGACTTAGAGGAATTGTTGGTGAAGAACAGATAGCGCCGTCCTGTCTCCTTAAGCGTCTGCAGAAATTCCAGAGCTCCCTCTAATATGCGTTCTCCGAGGTAGAAGGTTCCATCCATGTCCAATACAAAAAGTTCTGTCTTTTCAAGCAGTGATACTCTTTGTTCCTTCAATGCCCTTCTCCTTTACGAGTCACCCAGTATTTCGTCTATCTCTTCTGCCATTTCAGTTAGAGCGGATTCAACGTCCAGATCCTCCTGAATGATTTCGTCCATCCAGTTTTTCCACGTGGTGGATGCTTGGCTCCAGTCGGAACGCTGAATTCCGGGAGTGATGACATCCAGGTTGTCGAAAATAATCTGGAACTCCGGCTTCTTCTCCAGGAAGGCTTTGCCTTCCTCGGTCTCCTGAACCGATTTTCTGGTGGGCAGATATCCGGACTCGGAAGCCCAGATCATATTGACCTCCTTGCTCATTAAGTAAGAGAGGAATTCCCAGGAGGCGTCCTTTACCTTCTGATCGTTCTTGGCCGGGAGGAATAAGACATTTCCGCCTAATTCCTGCTCCTTTGTCTTGCCTCCGGGCAGCCATTCCATCCCGACATCAAAGCTGCAGCTGTCTGCCATGGTGTCAAATAAGGAACTGGTGTAAACGATGGATAAAGCCTTTCCGTCAATAAAGTTCTGACGCATGACGGAAGCCGCGTCTTCTCCTGTGGCAAGGTAGGTGTAGCCCTTCTGGCACCAGTCCTTTAACTGGGAAACCAGTTTTATGGAATTGTCAGAGGCCAGGTCTGTCCTGCCTTCCGGCGTGACCATCTGGACTCCGTTGTTGACAAAGAATGGTTCGTAGTACCAGGTGATCCAGCCGGGAATTACCATACCGTAGCGGTTGGTCTTGCCATCCGCGCCGACATCGGAGGCCTTCTCTAAAAACTGGGGCATCTCATCCCAGGTCTTCGGTATCTCCAGGCCTAACTCCTTCATTAAATCCCTGTTGTAATAGACCACTTCCGTGGATACGAGAAATGGAAGGGCAACCTGGACGTCCTCGTATTTCGCTGCCTGAATCAGACCTTCGCCGAAGTCGTCAATCTCAAATCCGTCGCGCTGGATATAGGGCCCCAGGTCTTCGCACAGTCCGCCTGCGCCGTAGCCCGTGACATAAGGGATATTGGCCATGGCGACGCCGGGAAGATTCGTATTGGCTGCATTTGCCGAGACGATGGCCTCGTTTAACGCGGAATAATTTCCGATATACATGGGTTTCACCACGATGCTGTCGTGTGTACTGTTGAAGTCACCGACTACACGGTTTAATGTCTCTTCATACTGGTTCTCCAGCGCATGCCAGAATTCGATCTCTATCACATCGGAAGCAGCCCCTGAGTCCGCAGCCGCCTCGGCGGCCGGTGCGCTGTCGGCCGGTGTAGTGCCGGCATCCGCCGTTGTTTCCTGAACTTTTGCAGAACATCCGCTCATGGTGATAACAGTCAGTAATGCGATCCCCGCCAAATATCTTTTTATCATAGTCTCTCCTCCTCTTTAGTTCGCCAGCGTAAGTAAATATTCCCCCAGTTCATACGCATAACGCATCATTGCATCGATCATTGGATCCGGCAGGCGGTCCGTCATTTTATGTGTCTCATAAGCGAACGCCCCCTGATAGTTGATTTTCTTTAAGGTCTTCATGATGGGCTCCCATTCTATTGTACCGAGATAGGGCAGCAGATGGTCGTCAATGACACCGTAATTATCCTGAACATGGGTAGCAATCAGGCGGCCTCCCATCATTTCAAGGCATTCCGGCTGGTTCCAGTGCATCAGATTGGCATGGCCGAAATCCCAGACGATCCCCACATTGTCATAGGACTGGTGCAGCGTATCCACCAGATCGATTAAATCTTCCGGATCCGCCAGATAACGGGGAACACGAACCCGTTTTTCACTGTCGTTGATGTCGAATAGATTTTCGATGGCTATTTTTACCCCGTACTCGGCGGCCAGCTCCAGATGCGGTTTTAAGTACTCGATATTTTCCCGCTTGTTTTTCCGGTAATCCGGGCAGTATGGCAGGGAACCGCCGTGAATGACTACGATACCGGCCCCCAGCTCCGACGAAGCGATGATAGAACGGCGCACCATCTCTTCCTCTTCTTCCCGATAGGGGTAGTCCGGATCGATCACATTATAGAATGGAGCGTGTGACTGGCTGACCGTCATCCCCAGTTCCCCGATCAGACTCCTGCATTCCTGTATCCATTCTCTCCAGTCCTGATAGAACAACTCTGTCTTATGCCTTCTGGTCCACGCAAAGTTAAGATCTAAATCTCTAAAGCCTGCCCTGTGAATTCTGCGAATACTCTCCAGCATGGGCGCCACACTTCCATCCGGTCTCGGACCATAAAACAATGTTGTTGTTGATAGCTTCATCTCTCTTCTCCTTAGTTTTATTAGCAATCAGGCCGTACGCTCCCGCTGTTTAAAAAGCCCCCTCCTTTTTCCAGATTGGGAAACGGTACGGTCAGTCCACTCCGCTTAAAAAATAGAACAAAGTGCCTTCGGCACTCTCAACTCCCCTGCCCCTCACTCATGAGGGG
>NZ_JBKVCZ010000151.1:0-15159 GCF_046966825.1 Hungatella sp.
ATCAGCCCCTCATCGCAGAGCGCTACTGCGGCAGCCCTGTCCGGATATTTCTGATGAAAACGGCCCATGGCCGCCTCCGCAATCTCACGCACGGAGACAGGTGTCAGCAGAATGGAGTTTGTGCGGATAGCGCGGTACAAATCTTCCATCCGTGTCACCATCGACTCATTGAGCTGATTGAGCTGGGCCGCAACACCCCTGATTTTTTCCAGATCCGGAGATTCCTCCTTAAGCGCCTGCCCCAGTTTCTTATTCAGAATCCGGTTTGCCAGCAGCTGGTTCTTCATACTGTGCACAAACACAGAGGCCCCAAGGCTCGTCTGATCAAATCTGCTCTGCAGCGATACGGTTTCCCGGTTCTCTGCAGAACGGATACGGGGAGAGCTTTCCTTATCCTGATGATAGGTAATCTGTGTATAGCGCAAAAGATTGACGGAACCCAATATGACAAAAAATACAGAGCAGAGAATCAGAGCCGCCCAGGAGATGGAGTACATGATTCCCGCCGTATAGCTTCCCCGCCAGATCCACAAAAACTCCAGGCTGTAATACTGGTAAATCTGCGCGGGATCCTGTAATCCATAGATAATATACAGGAATGCCATACTGATATAAGACAGCAGGATATACCGGAAGTTCTTCTTAAAATACGGAATGGAAATACTGCGGTACTCATGAAGCAGCAGACAGAGCGCCAGCAGAAGGCAGGCCATAATCCACACCATTGCCATCACTCCCATGAAACGCTGCAGCTTCCACCGCCCCCTCACTCCCATCCGAAAGACTGCCGGATAATAATAGACCAGCCAGATCACCACAAAGTAAGCCAGAATCCGTAATTTTCTTATGTGTCTGCGCACCAGGGTGCTCATGGAGTAGTTCAGGGCAATCAGGAGCAGGACGCAGGGAAAGCAGCACCTTCCCACTGCTGCTGCATAGCCCTGCACGTCAAGGGTAATGGGAAGGTACTGCAAATACTGCTGAATATTCGGAAGCAGAAACAAAAGAATCTGCTGGTTTCGCGAGAAGCCGCCGATCTTGGCCGTATAGATCACGATCCCCGCGAGCATGGTGATAAAGCTTCCGCACAGCGCCAGAATAAGAAGAGATATCTTATCCCGGCGCAGCCTTACGACAATCAGTGCTACCGCGCCAATTAAGGCCATCATAATGATTAGCATCTTTTATTCTCCGTTTACTTATGCAGGGATTCGTACGCTTCTTTGGCAAACTGAGGGCAGAACCATTCCTCTACCGGCACGGTTTTCTCCACCTTGCCGTCCTGTACATATAAATTCTGAAGCGCATCATACCATTTTGCCGCCGTTCCGTCGGTCATAACCTGGTAACAGTAATCCGCATCGAACAGATCGATGTTGTTCATCTCCGCCACAACACCATCGAGCGGCGCATCGATAAACTCAGCTACGTTTTCCGCCGTTTCCTCCGGGTGTTCCTTGCGGTAGTCCATCGCCTTCAGCATGGCCCTTGAAAAACGTACCATGACATCCGGATGCGCGTCCATATATTTAGGCGTTACCACCCAGTGGCCCGGGAATGCAAACTGGTCTCTGAAATCGCCGATCGTGGTCAGTCTTACAACATTCTCTTCCCCCATGGTCTTTCGAACTTCACTGGTCTGCGGCGGCCAGAGTGTACAGGCGTCCACCTTCTTGGCCACAATTGCAGCCACCATGCCAGCTGCGTCCATATTGACGATTCTGACATCATCCCGGCTTAAGCCTGCTTTCTCCAAAGCCAGCTTTAAGACCGTTTCCCCCGATGTCCCCGGCGCTGTGGCAATGGTTTTTCCCTTTAAATCCTCCAGCGATGTGATGCCGGATTCCTTATACGTTAAAAGTTCATCTCCATTTCCCAAAAACTCCGTCAAAAAGACATTTACCTGACGCTGTACGGCTAAAAACGTGGCGCCGTGGCCAATATAACCGATATCCACATCTCCGGCCACCATGGCAGCAATCTCCTGCGGACCGGCTGTAAATTTAACCGGCTCCACTATAAGCCCTTCTTCCTCAAAAAAGCCGTTCTTCTCCGCGGTGATATAAAGGTTGTTTCCCCCAAAATTCGGATGTATGCAACTCTGAGCTTTACCGTCTCCGGTTTCGAGGACTCTGTCGTTTCTGCCCCATCCGTCATTTCTGCCGCCGCGCCTTCTGTCTGCTGCCCCGCCTCTGCCGTTATCTCCGGTGCCTTCGTGTCTGTGTTCTGCTTGGTACTCCCTCTCCTGAACATCCGTCAGTATTCCGCACAGCATCACTGTCAGTAAGACCAACTGGTAATTTTTTCATATTCTTTCCTCCTTCTCCATCTTAGCTTTCTCGTGAATTGTTGTAAACCCTTATTTCCGTACTTCCAGAAATTCCCTGTATACCTGTCCCCAGACATGAACCTTTAAATCCAGGAATTCCTTCGTCATCTTCGTTTCCTGCGTTCTTGGATAGGGAATATTTACCGGCACAATTTCCTTAACCCGTCCGGGACGGGCGCTCATGATAACCACCCGCTGGGCCAGTATAATCGCCTCCTCCACATCATGTGTGATAAAAAAGCAGGTCTTCTTCTCCTTCTCCCACGTTTCCAGCAGTTCCGTCTGGAGCTGTGTTCTGGTCTGGGCATCAAGCGCTCCAAACGGCTCGTCCATTAAAAGGATCTCCGGATTCACCGCGTAGGCCCTGGCAATCGCCACCCGCTGCTTCATCCCCCCTGACAGTTCCTTGGGATAGCTGTCTCCAAACTCCTCCAGGCCTACGAGACGAATGTATTTATCAGCAATCACAGACAATTCCGGCTCCTTCACACCTCTTAACTTCAATCCGAATTTGACATTCTTTTTTACGGTCAGCCACGGGAACAGCGCGTACTGCTGGAAGATAACGCCCCGCTCGCTCCCCGGATTTACCACCTCTTTTCCCTTCACACAGACCCGCCCTGACGTCGGTCTTTCCAGGCCCGCGATGATATTCAAAAGCGTCGATTTTCCACAGCCGGATGGGCCTACCACGCAGACGAATTCATTTTCTCTGATCTCCATGTCCACGCCGTTTAGGGCCACTACCTCGCCGCTCCTGCCCTGATAGATTTTCTCCACATGATCAATCTTTACAATCACGTCGCCTGATGAGTTTCCTGCCATCCTGTCAGCCACCTTTCCAGAATATGTACGATCTTGTTAAGCACCAGACCGATGATACCAATCACCATGATTCCCATGATAACAACGTCCATCCGGAAATACATGCTGGCTTCCTGAATCATTGTCCCCAGCCCCTTGCTGGCTCCCGTCAGTTCCGAAGCGATCAGTGTGGTAAGCCCGGCAGAAAGGCCGAGGCGTATAGCGGTCAGCACAAACGGAAACGACGCTGGTACCACGACATGGAAGAAGATATCCCTGTCGTTAGCCCCCAGAACTCTGGCCGCCTTTACCAGTGTGGAATCGACATTTTTGACTCCCTGGTAAATCGTAATTACCATGACGAGAAATGTAGCAATGAAAATCACCATGATTTTGGAGGACTCGTCCACACCGAGCGCTACGATAACCAGCGGAATATAGGCGATCGGCGGAATCGTCCGGATGAACTGCACCACAGGCTCCAGCAGATACTGCACAGTCTTATACCATCCCATCAGGAATGCAATGGGAACAGCGGCGGCCAGTCCCAGCAAAAAGCCGGTGATGACCCGGAACAGGCTGTAACCGATATGAACCCAGATTGCCCCGCTCTTCGCCATGGTGATAAATGCCATCAGCGTCTTTTTAGGAGAGGCGAACACGGCTCCCGCCTCCGACACGGAGATCAGCTGCCAAACCATCAGGCACATAATCAGGGAAATGAGAGACCAGACCCTCTTGTTTTTTATTTTGATCCATTTCATGGCCGCTCCTCCTTTAATAGCACGGAGCTATCGCATTGGGAGAGCAGACGATGGCGGCGTTCGGGTGATTCTGCAGCAGGGAAGCCGGAAAACCAGATGATACGGTGCCGCATCCAGCCCGTCTGATAGCCCCGGAATGCCAGTCCCTGAAGCAGTAAACGCTGACCTTATCCGCACACAGCATCTCTCTCATACCGACCGTGATTCCATAAAACGGAATGTCCTCCATCGCTCCGTTCATACCGGTGGAAGCCTTGATCGTCCTGGTGGTTTCCGATATTCTCACAACTCTGGTAGGCAGTTTTGCAAATTCCTCCGGGCTTACATCCGCAGGCTCATTGAAGCCCAGATGACCGTTGATGCCGAATCCCGCAAAACAGATATCCACTCCCCCCAGAGCTTCAATCAAATCAGGTATTCTCTCCAGCCAGCCGGGATCCGGGTATATCCTCTGTTCTTCCGGCATCACCAGTCCCTTGTCGATTTTCGAATACAGGACCTGATTCATCTTCCTCCTCAGAGAATGGATGTTGTCGAGTCCCACCAGTCCGCCGTCGCTGTCCAGCCAGTCATCCATGGTAATCAACCATACCTTCTTTAAGTTGATTCTCCTGGTGTTGACCAGGTCCACAAAAACGGGATACTGCCCGGTCGGCCCGAACGGAATGATAAACACCGTCCGTTTTCCCTGACGGTTGTTGTCCTCAATCTTCTCCGCCATCTCCAGCGCCATGCGGCTGAATACGGATGTCTGGTCCTCCAGACAGGTGATCGGTATCCTGGAAATCCTTCTTACTTCTTCTGCCGGAATTCGATACTCTTCCCATTGCTTCATAAGCTTTCCCCCTCTCTTTTCATGTCTTAAGCATACCACCCGCCTTCTCTTCCTGACAGTATGATTTTTTTTCATACTTTTTGAGGTAATCCTGTGAATACCCGACAAATTATATGTACAAAAAGAAAAAGGAAACAGCAAGAGCGTTTTTCTCTGCCATTTCCTTTAGGGTAAGTCTAAAAAACGCAGCCGGTGTGCGGTTCCGAAAACTGGCCACATCTGCTGCGTTAGCATCAGCGATCTCTTTACTTTTTATCCTTCGGAACAATCGCTTCCATTCCGCCCATATACGGTCTTAAAAGCTCCGGAATTCTTACACTTCCGTCCGCCTGTAAGTTGTTCTCTAAAAATGCGATCAGCATTCTCGGCGGTGCCACTACCGTGTTATTTAAGGTGTGGGCGAAATACTTTCTTCCGTCCTCCCCGTTGACACGGATCTTAAGCCTTCTGGCCTGGGCGTCGCCCAAGTTGGAACAGCTTCCCACCTCGAAGTACTTCTTCTGGCGCGGGGACCATGCCTCCACGTCCACGGACTTCACCTTTAAATCAGCGAGGTCACCGGAGCAACACTCTAAAGTTCTGACCGGAATATCCAGGGAACGGAATAGATCCACCGTATTCTGCCATAACTTATCGTACCATTCCATGCTCTCCTCCGGCTTGCAGACAACGATCATCTCCTGCTTCTCAAACTGATGGATGCGGTAGACGCCGCGCTCCTCCAGGCCATGGGCGCCCTTCTCCTTGCGGAAGCACGGAGAATAGCTGGTAAGTGTCTTCGGAAGGGATTCCTCCGGAATAATGGTATCAATAAACTTTCCGATCATGGAATGCTCGCTGGTACCGATAAGGTATAAATCCTCACCCTCGATCTTATACATCATGGCGTCCATCTCAGCAAAGCTCATAACGCCGGTCACTACCTCGCTGCGGATCATGAACGGCGGTACACAGTACGTAAAGCCGCGGTCGATCATGAAGTCACGTGCATAGGAGATTACGGAGGAGTGAAGTCTTGCAATATCACCCATCAGATAGTAGAAACCGTTGCCCGCTACCTTTCTGGCACTGTCCAAATCGATTCCGTCAAAGCGCTCCATGATGTCGGTGTGATACGGTATCTCGAAATCCGGTACCACCGGCTCACCGTATCTCTGCACTTCCACGTTCTCGCTGTCGTCTTTTCCAATCGGTACGCTGGGATCAATGATGTTCGGGATGGTCATCATGATCTTTTTGATCTTCTCGTCCAGTTCCCGTTCCTTCTCCTCCAGCTCTGCCAAATGGTCAGAAGCCGCCGTCACCTGCTTCTTAAGCTCTTCGGCCTCTTCTCTCTTTCCCTGGCCCATCAGCCCGCCAATCTGCTTGGAAAGTTTATTACGTTCCGCTCTGAGCGCATCGCCTTCCTGCTTTGCGGCGCGGTTTAACTCGTCCAGTTCAATAACCTCATCCACCAGCGGCAGCTTGTTATCCTGAAATTTATTCCTGATATTCTGTTTTACAGCCTCAGGATTTTCTCTTACAAACTTTAAATCTAACATGGTATTCCTCCTGGTTTCTCCTCAATATGATAATCTGCCGTTGATTATACTACAAATTACAGTGAAAGAAAAGCCCCTTATTTCCATTTTATCAATTCCGACAGCACTTCCTCAAAGCATACCCCGTTCTGAACCGGAACATTTAACTCCTCCGATTTTAGAATACAGCGCTTTACAAACCGTGCCGCCTTCTTCGCCGCATCGGTCAGCGAAGCGCCTTTTACCGCCTCCGCCGCCACGATGGCCGAGAACACATCCCCTGTGCCCGGCCGTTCCCGTCCAACCCGCATCGAACGGCAGAACGCGGTTTCCTTCCCCCGCTCTGCGATGACATTGGTCAGATACGCACCTTCCTTCACTCCCGTTATGATGACTCCGGAAGGTCCCATCTCCCGGATCTCCTCCGCCATCGCTAAAAGCTCCGTCCTGTGCCAACCCTCTTCCCGGTATTCCCGGCCCGTCAGAATGCATGCCTCGGTCAGATTCGGCGTACGATATCACCCAGACCTGCGCCCCTTCATGCGGCCGTACATGGCGGCGTGTAGTCTGATACGCCTTTCCGTGGTCCCCATACTCGGATCGATCACCACCAGCGTATCCTTTCCCTGAAACTGCCGGATCATGGACATGACAATCCCGATCTGTGCCTCCGAACCGAGAAAGCCGCTGAAAATGCCGTCGAACTCCAGCCCCAGTTCCGTCCATTTTTCTAAATAAAGTCCCATCTTATCCGTATAATCGTCAAAGAAATACACCGGAAATCCGGTGTGATTAGAGAGAATAGAGGTGGGAACCGGACAGCACTGAACCTTCAGCGCCGACAAAATGGGAATAGCCACTGTCAGCGAACAGCGGCCATATCCCGATAAATCATTGATTACTGCAATTTTTTTCTGATGTCTTTCTGTTATCATATCCGTAAAATTCCTCCCATTCCCGACCGGAGAAGCGCGTTCCGCAGCGGCATGTAGATGACGACGGAAGCGATGGCCGACGTCACCGCGTTGATGGTGGTCGAGGTCACATTCCATACGAGCGCCAGCTCAGCGGCCGGTTTTCCCAGAATCAGCAGCTTGTAGTAGTATCCCACAAGCGGATCAAAAATAACATTGAAAAGCAGTCCGCCAACAGAAGCGATAAGGACCCATTTGAAAATGTGTTTCTGATCATGGGATTCATTGATCTTTCCTATTCTGTGAGCCAGGAAACCGGTAATCAGGCCGATACACAGCTTCAAAATAAAAGTCTTAGGCGCATAGACCACATACACCGGATCGAATAAGTCGCCGATCGTCATACCGATGGCTCCGCCCAGGCCGCCGTATACGCCGCCCAGTAAAAGCGCTCCCAGCACACAGACCGCATTTCCCAAATGAATGGAAGTCGCGTCTCCTCCCGGAAGCGTAATTTTAAACTGCAGGAACGTGAAGACCACGTACGACATGGCCGCGAATAATCCGGTCATGGCAATTTTGCTGATTTTACTGTCTGTTCTGTTCATTTCTTTTTCCTCCCTTGATGCCAATGCTTTCTTGTCCCCTATCTTAGCATGAGGGTGGAGTGATATAAATATCCAGTTTTGTTTTTTTAGGCCATACCAGTTTAGTAATCGCAGTTCACGGTACCACGGGCCTCTGCAACGCTTAGTCGTGAGACTCCACGCAGATCAGCGCCCCATCACGGAATGTGATAGTCCCCGTCTCCGCCTCCAGCTCGTTGCTGATACAGAGGCTGGTACCGATCCGGATATCCCGGTTAGTCAGGGGATACTTGAAGCCTTTCAGCGTAATCCCGTGAACCTCCTCGGTAAGGGGGAGGAAGGAAATATATTTTCCCCAGATTTCAGAGGAACGGTAAGTCTTTCCCTGATCCAAAATGTAGAGCCGGTTCTTCTCATCGACGATGGAAGCCTTCACGCCTTTTTGCAGGCATGCGTACAGCAGATGGATATTGCCGATGGAGTGGTCCAGCCTGCCGCCGGTGGCGCCCAGGATAACCATATCGCTGACGCCGGTCTCCATGGCGGTGCGGAGAGCAAGTTCCGTATCGGTCTCATCCTTTTCCGGCTGGTGCTGTTCGAAGGTTATGCCCTCTATCTGACTGTATTCCTCCAGAAGCTCGCCCTTCACCGTATCGAAATCACCGACAATGGCATCCGGCCTGATATCCAGCTGTTTTACAGCCGCCAGACCGCCGTCCACGGCGATCACCATGTCAAATATCTTGTCTTTTAAAAAAGCACCGGCGAATGCACAGTCTATGCTTCCGCCGGTGATAATAAGGCCCGTCATTCCTGTTCCTAAAATATCTTCAAAAATGCCTTCGTGTTCGCCGTCACATCCCCTTTAAAGATCGCAGAACCGGCGACAAAGACGTTGGCCCCCGCCTCCATCAACTCCCGCACATTATCACACGTTACGCCGCCATCCACTTCAATATCCGTGGACAGCCCCCGCATGTCGCATTTTTTCCTTAAAGCGCGGATCTTCTCCAGAGTATAGGGAATGAACTTCTGTCCGCCGAATCCCGGATTCACGGTCATGAGCAGCACCATGTCCACCTGATCGAGGATACAGTCCAGCACGTCGACAGGCGTAGCCGGATTCAACACGACTCCGGCCTTCAAACCGGCCTCCTTAATCTGGTTCACCGTGCGGTCCAAATGGGTACACGCCTCCACATGAACGCTGATGATGTCGGCTCCCGCTTCTTTCATGGCATCGATATAACGGCCTGGCTCCCTAACCATCATATGGACATCAAATACCTTATCCGTACAGCTTCTCAAGCTGGCTATCACAGGCATGCCGAAGGAAATGCTGGGAACGAAGTCCCCATCCATCACATCAAGATGGATGTACTGTGCTCCCGCGTCCGCGGCCTCGCATACCTGCTGCTCCAAATGTTTAAAATCTGCTCCCAAGATGGAAGGTGCTAATAGGAACATATCAATATCTCCTTTTATCTTTTAATTCCTGGTACAAAAGCTTGTAATTATCATAACGGCTTTCGCTTATCTCCCCCTGGCGCACGGCCTCCTTGACTCCGCAGACCGGCTCGCCCACATGGACGCAGCCTAAGAACTTACAGTCATCCTCGTAAGCCGCAAATTCAGGAAAATAATCCTTTAAGTTTCCGCACTCCAGTTCCTCTAAGTACATGGAGCTGAAGCCCGGGGTGTCCATCATGTACGTGTCCTTCCCGATGGCAAACAGCTCGCTGTGCCTCGTCGTATGCTTTCCTCTCTGGATCTTCTCGCTGATCTTTCCAGTCTCCATGCCTGCCTCCGGAAAAAGGAGGTTCGTGATGGAAGATTTCCCGACGCCCGAAGGGCCTGCCAGAACCGTTGTCTTTCCCTCTGTCAGCTCCCGAACCGCTTCCAGCCCTCTGTTTTCGTAGGTGCTTGTAAAGTAGACGGGATAGCCCGCTGAGGAATAAATATTCCCCAGACGGTCCCTCTCCTCGTCTCCCGTTAAATCCGTCTTATTAAAACAGATCTTCACGGGAACATCCTGCACCTCCATCATCACGAGGAAGCGGTCCAGAAGGTTTAAGTTGGGCTCCGGATGGGTGATGGAGAAGATCACCAGCGCCTGATCGATATTAGCCACAGCCGGCCGGACCAGCTCGTTTTTGCGTGGAAGGATCTTGTCGATGTTGCCTTCCTTCTCCGCCTCGCTCAACACGGTAAATTCCACATTATCCCCTACCAGAGGTTTGATCTTTTTATTGCGGAACACGCCCTTTGCCTTGCATTCATAGACGTCTGTTCCGTTATCCACATAATAAAAACCTGCAATTCCTTTTATAATTTTTCCTGTCATACAATAGCCCTTATGACTGTGGAATGGGGACAAACGTAACCGGATATGAATTGATTACTTCCCCCGTGTCCACATTGACAATCTGCACTTCACCGCTGGTCACGCCATAGGCGCCCTCAATGTTCTTGAAGACGACCGGAAGCTGCTGGTCTCCCGTGATCGTCACCGGCCCCATCAGATCCCTGACCTCGTCTTTTCCGTTTACCGTCTGCTTCAGCTGGATCTTTATATTCAGCTGGGTGCTGGCGGATCCCGGTCCTATTAAATTCTGGAGCGGATACGATTTCTCGATGGATGCCAGGTACTTGTATTTGGCCTGTTCCGCCGATCCGCTGCTGACCACGTAATCGATGGCCGTTCCGCCCTCTACCTGGGTATTGGGCGCGATGGCCTGACGAATGATGGTGCCTGCCGGCACCTCTTCCGAGGTTTCCTTCGTTACCGTTCCGGAAACCAGGCCCAGATCGGCCAGCATCTCCTCTCCGACCTCTTCCCCTTTGCCTGTAATATCAGGAACCGTTACCGGATTGGTCAGTGCCGGGCCTGTGCTGGCGATCACGCTGATCACAGCCCCTTCCTTTGCCTTATCCGGGCTGTAGCTGATGATCTTGCCGGACTCTACCGTATCGCTGCTCTGGTTCTGCAGATTCACGACAAAGCCTTTGCCCTCCAGAAGCGATTTGGCCGCCTCCGCTGTAAGGGAATCCAGGCCCAGGGTGGTTAAATCGATCTCCGGATGCTCCGGTCCGTTGCTGATGACCACGGATACAGCCGAGTACTTATCTACAATCTCTCCCGCTTTCGGAGTCTGGGTAATGACATCTCCCTTTTTCACAGTATCAGAGAACTCATAATCACCGATCTTCATGTCCAGACCGCCGTTCTCACGAAGCTTCTGCCGCGCAATGTCTTCCGCCAGTCCCTCGACCTCAGGCATGGTAGTCTGTTTTTCACCCAGAGTCGTCTCCTCCGGTATCGTAGTCTCCACAGTGGTCTCCGTCTCCTTGGGTGTTCCGGAACGGAACAGCCCGCCAAGTCTGGTAACCAGGAAGATAAGGACGATGACGATAAGAACCGCCACCACGATGCCCGCTGCCGTCAGAAGCTTTTCGATTCCCGGATTGATCTCCTCATCCGGTTCCCGGCGCTTCGTTCTACCCGACGGGCCTCCGGCAGTTCCGGTATTCCGGCTGCTCCTGTGCTCCGGCTGGCGTTCCCGCACCGGTTCATTGCCATAACGGCTGTTCCGGTTCTGCTGCGGTTCCGGCTGATTCCTGCGGCCGGAGCCGGAACGGATCTGCTCCAGCTCCGGCGCTCCGATGATCACCGTCTGGGATGTATCCATAGACGGAGCCGACGCCTGCACAAAATTCTCATCGGGCGTCACAAGGGCGCGCCGCAAGTCGGCGATCACCTCCTGCATGCTCCCATACCGGTACTCCGGCTTCTTCTCCGTACATTTTAAAATGATGTTCTCAAAACCGACCGGAATCTCCTGATTGTAGTAGCTGGGCGGTGTAATCGGGTCTTCTAAGTGCGCCAGAGCCACCGTGACGGTGTTCTCCCCTTCAAAGGGCACCCGTCCGGCTGCCATCTCGTACATGGTAATCCCCAGTGAATAGATATCACTGCGGGCGTCGCTGTATCCGCCTCTCGCCTGTTCCGGTGAAATATAATGAACCGATCCCATAGCCGTAGCGCTGAGCGTCTGAGTGGATGCGGCGCGGGCGATCCCGAAATCCGCTACCTTCACCTTTCCATCCCGCGCGATAATGATATTCTGCGGCTTGATATCCCGGTGAACGATTCCCTGCTCATGGGCGGCTGCGATCCCCTGCGCCACCTGGATGGCGATCCCGATAGCCTCTTTGCTGTCGAGGCAGCCCTTTTTCAGGATATAATTCTTGAGAGTGATGCCCTCGATCAGCTCCATAACTATATAGTGAAGAGTTCCCTCATCCACGACATCATATACGTTTACAATGTTCGGATGGGACAGTCTGGCCGCAGCCTGGGCTTCCATCTTAAACTTGCTCACAAATCCGCTGTCTGAACTGAATTCCTCCTTCAGTACCTTAATGGCAACCTGCCGTTTCAGCTTATGGCACAGGGCCTTGTACACATCTGACATCCCGCCGGAACCGATCTTATCCAGTATTTCATATCTGTCCTGTAAAAATGTCCCTGGTCTCAAAATCATAAGCTTACCTCCCTGCCAATCTGCGGATCAACGAGTACCACTGCTATATTGTCCTTACCGCCATTGTCATTGGCTACCGTGATCAACTTCTCCGCTTTTTCCTCCAGCTCCAGATCAGAGCCGACAATCTCCTCCATCTCTACGTCCTCCAGCATATTGCTGAGTCCGTCGGAACACATGAGAATAAAGTCTCCCGGCTCCAGTCCTACCTCGAAGAAATCAACCAACAGCTTATCTTCTGTCCCAACTGCTCTCGTAATGATATTCTTTTTATCCTTATAATCCTTGCTTCCGCGCTCCAGACGCCCCAGGGAAACCAGTTCCTCCACATAGGAATGGTCTTTCGTCACCTGTCTGATCCTGTCTCTCACGAGATAGAGGCGGCTGTCTCCCACATTGGCCACATAGAGAGTATTTTCATCGGCCACTGCAGCCACCAGAGTCGTTCCCATACCGGAAAGTTCCGGTTTTTCCTTCGACTCCTGGTACAACTGCGTGTTGACCTTTAATATACCCTCCCGCAGAAGCGGAACAATCTGGGAATTTTCCGTATACTGAAGATACGTCACCAGATTTTCTACAATATATCTGGAGGCATAGTCTCCGGCCTGATGACCGCCCATCCCATCCGCAACCACGAATAAGTTCGGCAGGCTCCCGACCGGCTCCACGCTGGCATATACGTAATCCTGATTGGCCGTACGCACTCTTCCCGTATCCGTCAATGCACAAGCTTTCATAGCGTCTTCTCACTCCCTTTTTGTTCCTGACATAAAAAACTCTTTCTAAGCTGGCCGCAGGCACCATGGATGTCCCGGCCCATTTCCCTTCTTATAGTAACATTAATTCCATTTTTTTCAAGCAGATTTTTAAATGCCTCTATGGCCTTCCTGTCCGACTGCACGTAATCCCGTTCCTTGATGGGATTCACCGGAATTAAGTTCACGTGGCCCTGCTGGTCTTTGATCAGCGCCGCCAGCGCCGCCGCTTCCTGCAGATTATCATTGACTCCGGAAACGAGACTGTACTCAAAGGTCAGCCGTCTTCCCGTCTTCTCAAAATATGTATGACAGGCTCCCAGCACATCGTTCAGCTTATAGCGGTTCGCCACAGGCATCAGAGTCTTTCGCACCTCATCATCAGGCGCGTGGAGCGAGAGGGCCAGGGTGATGGCGAGTCCCTCATCAGCCAGCTTAAGGATTCCCGGAACAATGCCGCAGGTGGACAGTGTAATGTTTCGCTGGCTGATGTTCAGCCCATGCTCATCCGTCAGCAGGCGGATAAACTTCACCACATTATCATAGTTATCCATAGGCTCTCCCGAACCCATGATCACCACATTGGAGATCCGCTCCCCTGTGAGATACTGAATCCGGTAGATCTGGTCCAGCATCTCCGCCGGCCTTAAATTCCGTTCCAGGCCATCCAGAGTGGAGGCGCAGAACCGGCAGCCCATACGGCAGCCGACCTGGGAGGAAATACATACGGAATTGCCGTGTTTATACCTCATTAAGACGCTCTCGATAATATTGCCGTCTGAAAGGCCGAATAAATACTTTCTCGTCCCGTCAATGGCGGATATTTTCTCGTCCACAGTCTGAAGCGACGTATAGTCACACGTCTCCTTCAGCCGTTCCTTGAGGGACTTCGGAAGATTCGTCATCTCCTCGTATCCGGGGGCCAGCTTTTTGTGCATCCACTCGTAGAGCTGTTTTGCCCGGAACGCCTTCTCGCCGGAGGCTGTGATAAACGCCGTAAGTTCTTCTAAATTCAGAGATTTAATATCTGTCTTTTCCATTATCCTTATTTTTTCTGAAATGCCGCGATGAAAAATCCGTCGCACGGGTGGATTCCCGGTAAGAGCTGGATATTCCCGGACCTCAGAGAGGCCGCATTCAGTGTTTCTCCTAACTTTCCTTCTAAATTCATGGCGTCAAACGGATAATTCTCCAGAAACCACGCCGCATTCTCTTCATTTTCTTTCCGGTCAATGGTACAGGTGCTGTAAATCAGCTTTCCTCCCGGCTTCACGTAAGATTGAACCACAGAGAGGATCTCCCGCTGCAGAGCTGCCAGCTCCTCCATCTGTTCCATCGTCATCCGGTACTTGATATCCGGTTTCCTGCCTATGATCCCAAGCCCGGAGCACGGCAAATCGGCCAGAACAATGTCTGCCCTGCCTTCCCACGCCGGATCCGGCACAAGGGCGTCGTGCACCTCGGCACGGATGTTGGTAAAGCCCGACCGGGCAATATTATCTTCGATAAGGGCCACCTTCTGCTCCGTCAAATCACGGACGATTACCATTCCGGTTCCCTTCAGTTTATCCGCGACGTGAAGGCTCTTTCCGCCGGGAGCGCCGCAGACATCGAGGCAGAGATCGCCTTCCTTCGGGTCCGCAATCTCGCCCACAAAGCTGGAGCTCATATCCTGAACTGAAATCAGGCCTTCGGCAAACGCGTCAAGACTTTCTAAATAATCGTACTTCGATAAATAGAGAACCGCTGCAGACAGCGGCGTCTCCTCCACCGTAACGCCCTGATTTTTCAGGCTTTCCATAATCTCCTGCTTCGAAGCCCGGTTTAAATTGCAGCGAACCGCCGTCCTGCTGGGCTTTAAGAAGGCTTTTACCATGGAAACCGCCGTCTCCTCTCCGTATGTACCCTTCCACATATCCAGTATCCAGGAAGGCATGGAGTATCGGACAGAATCATCCGGCCATTTCAGTTGTTCTTTATTTCTGGAAATATTACGCAGAACGCCGTTGACAAAGCCCTTTAATCCGGTGAATTTCCGTTTCTGCGCCAGCTTTACCGCCTCGTTGCAGACGGCGGAGTCCGGCACACGGTCCATATAGAGAAT
>NZ_JBKVCZ010000152.1:0-15138 GCF_046966825.1 Hungatella sp.
TACCAGGAAACTGCACGCGCGGTAAATCCAGATTCCCCAGTTTCCGGCTGTGAGCAGTGGCGGAATAATAGCCAGAACCAGCGCCAGACAGACGACCACAGGGGTATACACTCTGGCAAATTTCGTGATGAAGTTCTCGGCCTTTGCCTTTCTGGAGCTGGCATTTTCCACCAGTTCCAGGATCTTTGCCACGGTGGAGTCGTCGAACAGCTTCGTCACCCGAACCTCCAGAACTCCGTTTAGATTGATGGAGCCGCTGATGATCGGATCATGATCCTTTACCTCCACCGGCATGGACTCTCCGGTCAGCGCCTTCGTATCGAGGCTGGAGCTTCCTTTTATAATCACGCCGTCGAGCGGCACCTTTTCCCCTGGCTTAACGACGATCGTATCTCCGATTTCGACTTCATACGGATCGACCTTCTCTTCTTTTCCATCCCGGACCAGGTTGGCATACTCCGGGTTGATATCCATCAGCTCGGTGATGGACTTTCTCGACTTGTTGACAGCATAATCGCTGAATAACTCTCCTACCTGATAAAACAGCATGACCGCAACCGCTTCTTCCAGGGCTCCGCATCCGATCGCTCCGAAGGTTGCCACTGTCATCAGGAAATTCTCATCAAATACCTGGCCATGGGAAATGTTGCGCACCGCCTTGAGCGGAATGTCATATCCGGCCGACAGATAGGAAATCACAAATGGAATCCAGGCATAAGCCGTCTTCCCTTCCATCAGGGCTCCCGCGATCAGAAATACCGCGCTGACCGCCAGCCTTACTACCATCGTTTTCTGTTTTTTCGTCATCACTGCTCCTTAACGTTTACCGGAGTACCTTGAATTCTGCTTCCGGTTCTATCTTATATGCAATTTTTCTGCTTTCTTCCACAATCGCGTCTGCACGGTCGTCCTCGACCTCCATGGTCAGTCTCTGCGTCATAAAGCTGAGTGCCGCAGACTTCACGCCTGCCAGCTTCGAAACCTCAGTCTCGATCTTTGAAGCACAGTTTGCACAGCATAAACCTTCTAATTTAATAATCTTTCTCATACCTTACTCTCTCCTTTTTCTTTTCTCTTATTCGCAGATATGTTCCATGCCCTGGGCCAGAATCGTCTCGATATGGCCGTCTGCAAGGGAATAAAATACGGTTTTTCCGTCCCGCCTGAACTTTACCAGACGCATCTGCTTTAGGACGCGCAGCTGATGGGATATCGCTGACTGCCCCATCTTTAAAAGGCCTGCGATATCACAAACGCACATCTCGGACTGGCTGAGTACATACAGGATCCTGATTCTGGTGGAATCTCCGAATACCCGGAAGAATTCGGCCAGATCCAGAAGCTGCTGGTCAGCCGGCATCACCTGCATGACACGGTTTACAATGTCCTCGTGGACCGATATAAAATCACAGTGAGGTGCCTCGCTGTCCTGCAGATCCATTCTGTTTCCATCCTCCATGATTTACCTCCTTCTTGTTCTTATTTTATTCCATCATATGAATAACTGTTCATATGTTTATATTATCACATTTTATGAATAAGTCAATACCCTTTTTCCGTTGACTTTTGCCGCCTCCGGTGCTAAAATGAAGTTCCTTTCTCCCGCCTTCGTCCCATTCCGGGAATCGGGAAAAGAGAATATTGATACCACGGTAGAGTCCCCGGGAAGCAGGTGTCATTTCCTGCTGCACAGTCATTTCCCGGAGAGGAATGCGGTTTTTGAGGCATTCCACCGCTTGGCAAGATATTAGAACGCACTCACTGTTACGACAGTTCTGCAACCGGCTGTCCTCTGTCAGAAAGTCCACGTTCCATAATATTACTACCAGGAGGAACCATTATGATTCAAGTGGAACATGTGAACAAGACTTTTAAAGTCGCAAGAAGGAGCGCCGGCTTTTCTGAAGCGGTCAGGGCGCTTTTTCACAGAGAAGTGGACTATGTCCATGCGCTGAACGACATCACCTTCACCATCGGAGACGGTGAGATGGTCGGCTACATAGGCCCCAACGGCGCAGGAAAAAGCTCCACCATCAAAATCTTAAGCGGAATTCTGACTCCCGACAGCGGAACCTGCCTCATTGACGGCCGGATACCCTGGAAGGAACGGAGGGAACACGTAAAAGAGATCGGCGTCGTATTCGGCCAGCGCTCACAGCTCTGGTGGGACGTGCCCGTCATCGATTCCTTCGAACTTCTCCGCGACATCTATGAAATTCCCCAGACACATTACGAAGATGCACTCGACGAGCTTGTAGATTTACTGTCCTTGAGTAAAATCATGCGGACGCCTGCCAGACAGCTGTCCCTCGGCCAGCGGATGCGCTGCGAAATCGCCGCCTCCCTGCTGCACCGGCCGAAAATCTTATTTCTGGATGAACCGACCATCGGCCTGGATGCCGTCTCCAAGCTGGCGGTCCGTGACTTTATCCGCAGACAGAACAGAATTCACGGCACCACGGTCCTCCTGACCACCCATGACATGCAGGACATAGAAGCCATGGCAGACCGGGTCATGCTGATCGGAAGAGGCCGTCTGCTTTTAGACGGCACCTTCGAGTCACTGAAAAATCACTGCCGGGAAGAAGGGGAAACTTTGGATGAGATGGTCGCGGATCTGTACCGCGATTATCGGATTTAGGAGGCGGCTTATGAAAAAATACCTCTCATTTTTCCGGATTCGCTTCCTGCACGGGCTGCAGTACCGGACTGCCGCAGTGTCAGGCATAGTCACCCAGTTTGTCTGGGGCGCCATGGAGATTTTACTGTTCCGGGCCTTCTACCAGGCGAATCCTACGTCATTTCCCATGACCTTTCAGGCGCTGTCGACCTACGTCTGGCTTCAGCAGGCGTTTCTGGCCCTCTACATGGCCTGGTTCTGGGAGATGGAGCTGTTTGATTCCATCACCACGGGCAATGTAGCCTACGAGCTCTGCCGTCCCGTGCGCCTCTATAATATGTGGTATGTCCGGAGTCTGGCCGTCCGTCTGTCAAAGGCGGTGCTGCGCTGTATGCCGATTCTCATCACAGCCCTTCTCCTTCCGAAGCCCTACGGCCTCACACTGCCCTCCCACACGGGAACCTGGTTTTTTACCGTACTTTCCATGGTTCTGGCGCTGTTCATCGTCACTGCGCTTAACATGGTGGTCTATATGTCTGTTTTTATACCATTTCTCTCAGGGAATCCGGCTGATCGTCTCGTCGCTCTTCGATTTTTTCAGCGGCGCTGTCATCCCTGCCCTTTTTGCCGGGAAATATAGGAGCTGTCGTCAGCCCGCCGCCTTTGCCTCCACAGAATGTGCCGTTCCGCATCTTCGGCGGTGATTTGAGCGGCCGTGAGATGTACTTAAGCCTTTCGCTGCAGGTCTTCTGGCTGCTTGTGATGCTGGCCGCCGGCCGGACCATGGAACGCCGTGCATTGAAACACGTTGTCATACAGGGCGGTTGAGAAAAAGGAGGAATCTTTTATGAAAGCAGTACGGCTTTATTTTCGTTTTTTTGAAATGCAGTTGAAAAGCATGATGCAGCACAAGGCTTCGTTCTTTTTCACCATGCTGGGACAGTTTCTCGTCTCTTTTAACGTATTTCTGGGCGTCTACTTCATGATGACGCGTTTTCATGAGGTTTCCGGCTTCAACTATCCGGAGGTTCTCTTGTGTTTTTCCATCACGCTGATGGCGTACACACTGGCGGAGACATTTTTCCGCAGCTTCGATACCTTCAACCTGATGATTGGAAACGGTGAATTCGACCGGATCCTGCTGCGGCCGGGCAGCTGTGTCTTCCTGGTACTGTGCAGCAAGATCGAGCTTACAAGGATCGGACGGCTTCTCCAGGCTGTCGTCATGCTGGCTTACGGAGTGGCGAAAAGCAGCATTCTATGGACACCGATGCGGGTGCTCACGCTGGTTCTCATGATCGGAGGCGGGACCCTCGTGTTTGCCGCTGTCTATATCATCTTCGCCTCCATCTGTTTCTTCACCCTGGAGGGGCTGGAGTTCATGAACGTGTTCACGGACGGCGCGCGGGAGTACGGTAAATATCCGGTCGCCATTTACGGAAAGACGGTGCTCACGATCTGCACCTTCCTGGTGCCGTTTTCCCTGTTCCAGTACTATCCCTTCCTCTATCTGACCGGCAAAACGGCCAGGGACTGGTACGCCCTTCTTCCGCTGCCCGCCTGCCTCTTCTTAATTCCGGCGGCCTGCCTGTGGCGTTTCGGATTGTCCCATTACCAGTCCACGGGCTCATGAGAAAGCCCCTCTGAAGCAGCCTGTTACACAAAAAAAGGCAGAGAAAGTAAACGGTTCTACCTTTTACTTTCTCTGCCTTTTGGCAGTCGAAACTCTATGGCTTATTCGGCCTGATTTTGCTTTTTCTTCACGCAGCGATAGGAACGATAGCTGCTATCTGATCAATTATATTATCACAGTTATCTGTATGGAAGATAACTTCTACTGTTCTCGATTTAGCAAGGGACAGCACTCCAACAATCGACTTCGCATCTACTATACGGCTTCCCAGTTTTACGTCCGCATCAAAATCACATTTGCTCATAATTTTTACAAATGAAAAGATCTGTTCTGCCTGGTCAAACGTTACGAAAATATGCTTCATTTTTATCACCCCTTTGTTTTCTGACAGTTTATATCATAACACGACAGGAATCGACATTTCTACGGTAATATTTTTCTAAATACTGGAAAATATTTCGTTTTTGCCATTTATCCGCGTTTCACAGGCCGCTGCCGCCCTCATCCGGTGATGTGGGATCGCCCGCCGTCACCTCCAGACCGCCGCCGGCGCCCTCGTGAATCGGATACTCCCTGCCGTCTTCCGTTTTGAATACCGCTCCTTCTCTCACTGTAAGCTCCTGATTAACCAGTGCCATGGACACCTGGGCAGACAGCTTTCCTAAAGCAGCCGGATTCCAGAGATTTAACTCCGGGCACACACAGGCGTCATCAGAAACAGCGTCTTCCTCAGACATGGGTGGAATCCCAAGACCTGTCACCCTGATCTGTCCCTCAAGTCCCTGCTCTTTTACGACATCCGCAGCGGCCTTAATCCCTACCGTGGTGGGCGCACAGATCACCTTAAGAGCCGGGTACTTCTCAATCAGCTCTCTCGTCCTGGCTTCGGATGCCTTATAATCATCCTCCCCATATACAATATCCACGAGACGCATATTCTGATACTCCGGCTGTTCCAGTTCTTCCATCATGGCACGAATCCACTGGCTCTGATTGGCGGAACGGGCCTGGGCCGAAAGGATTGCCCACTGGCCCTCCCCAGCCATACAGTCCCTGACCGCGTGCACCAGACTGGCGCCTGTCTCCTTCGGATCGGCCGGGCTCACATAAATGCTGCGGCTGTCCTTTTCCGTGTCAGAATCTAAAGTAGTGACCACGATTCCTTTTGCCATCGCCTCCTTTAATACGGGAGCGAGCGCATGTTCGTCACTGACCGCGATGGCGATGGCTTTCACCCTCTCCCGCATCATACGGCGCACAAGAATCACCTGTTCCTGGGCCCTCGCCGATTCCGGATACAGCACCTCGCAGCGATATCCCGCTTCCTCTGTCACCTGGCGGAACGATTCCGCCACTTCTTCATTATACTGGTTATCTTTCGATTTCATGATTACTGCATATTCCGGATTCTCCGCCACCATCCCCGCAGCACTGCACGCCGCAAGGCTTAAAAGGGTCAGAAGTCCTATTATCAGCCAGAACCGTTTCACCGTCTTCCCTCCGCTGTCTCCTCTTTCGTTTCCAATATATTCCAGTATACTACCCATGGGGTAATTTGTCTATTTTCGTTGCATATTTCCTATTTCCTGTTACAATATTTATATACCATGTTTACAAAACATGAAACCGGGAACGTTCCGGCGTTCCCGCATTTTTGGAAGGAGAAAGATACGATGAAACTGCTGATTGTAGACGACGAAAAACTGACCCGCGAAGGAATCCGTGACAGCATCGCCAGGCTTTCTCTGCCTTTTGACTCCATACTTCTCGCCGACGACGGGGTACACGGCCTGGAGACTGCGGTCTCCGAACAGCCGGACATTGTCTTAACCGATGTTAGGATGCCCCGGATGACAGGTGTTGAGATGGCAGAAGCCATACTGGAAAAGAATCCTGACACCGCTATTATTTTCATGAGCGCCTATTCTGATAAAGAGTATTTAAAGGCAGCCATCAAACTGAAGGCTGTCCGTTACGTAGAGAAACCACTGAGCCTCTCCGAGCTCGACGACGCCCTGGCCGAGGCCCTGTTAAACTGCCAGGTGCGCAGCCACACGCGGAGCGCCGTCATGATACAGGAAAAGGAGCAGAAAGGCCATCTGGCCCACCTTCTGTCGCTTCCGGGCTGCGAAGCGGCGGCGCTGGAGCTGAGCGGCCAGTTGGAGCTTACCATCGGTCCCGCCACCTCGTTTTTCACAATCATCGTGGACAGCATGACGCCGCTCTCCGAGCTTCCAGAGATCCCGATGGATGAGGCGCGGGAGAATTTCCTGATTCTGTTAAAGGAGCTGGGATTAAAGCAGGTCTATGCCTTCCGCTCCGACCGCTATGTGATCGTACATATATATTCTGAGAAAAAGCCGGATAAAGAGGCCGTTAAACGATGCGCCCTGTTCTTACAGGAGAGCTTCGACAAATACTGCTGCTTTTTCCTCGCGGTAGGCCCCATCGTCACGGGCGCCGCCTCCGTCCATCTCTCTTATGAGAAGGCGAAGCATCTCCTGGAAAACAGCTTTTTTCACGAGTTCAATTCCATTTTGACCGATTACGATAAACCGGCCGCCCTCTGCCCGCCCGCCGATGTACTGATGGACTTTGGCCTGGCCCTCTCGGAAAAACAGAAGGAGAAGGCGCTGGAGCTCGTGAGACAGCTCCATGACTCCATCTTGAACGGCCAGCCGCTACTGCCCAGCCAGGTGAAGGATATCTATTACAAATACCTTGTCAAGCTGGACGAAAACGGCATTATGAACTACGTTTCCCTGTGGAGCAGCGAGGGAGTAAATCCTCAGTCCATCTGGGACAGCGTACTCCGCTGCCGCACATTTTCCGAGCTGCACAGCCTTCTGGTCGAGAAAATAGAACAGTATTTTGACCATTTAAGCCGGGACACGGGGGAGAATCCCCTGGTCTTTCAGGTCAAGGAATACCTTCACCAGAACTATGCGATCTCCTCGCTCTCCGTGCTGGATGTCAGCGAATACGTGAACCGGTCTTCCAGCTATATCTGCACGCTGTTTAAAAATGAGACGGGTCAGACACTGAACCAGTATCTGACCAATTACCGGATCAAGAAGTCCAAGCAGTTTTTGGGCGATCCCCGTTATAAGATCGCCGATATTTCCTCCAAGGTAGGCTACAGCGACGGCAACTATTACAGCAAGACCTTTCGGAAGCTGGTGGGCCTGTCCCCTTCTGAATACAGGGAGAAAATACTTTCATGAGAAACTTCTTCAAACGAATGATGCGTCACTATACGTATGACCTGAAATTAAAGAATAAGCTTGTTATCTCCCACGCTCTTTTAATTCTGCTGCCCACAGCGGTCTTATCAGGCTTTATTTTCGTAAAGCTTTACGGCATCGTCATGGACGACTCCATCCGCTCGGAGCAGGCCTTATCTGCACAGACGGCGGCCTCGATCGAGAATCTGGTATCACACGTGACCTACGTATCCGACGCACTCAAGGAGTCTTCCTCTATCCACCGCCTCTTCTATCTCTCAGAGAGCGATGCAGCGGCGTTTGAGCCGGAGCAGAACCGGATAGACAGCCTGTTTCATTTGACGGACAGCCTGACCGACAACACCATGATCACGGGAATCCGCATCTACTACGATGATTCCGTTTACCCTGATCTGATGAAATACAATACCGAGGAAAACCGGCTGTTTGCTCCGGTCTCCTCTGTCAGCAGCAGCTACTGGTACGGAATCTTCAGCACCATGCATGATAGGGAGCTGCTCTGCCCGGAGCTCTACTTAAGTCCGTCCGAAGCGGGGGAATTCGGCCGCCTGGCCTATATTTCCAAGATCACCTATCTGCCGCCTGTCGGTTCCGATCAGGAGCTTGTGCAGGCCTCCGCCTATCTGGCAGTGTATTTTAACGGTGAGCCCTTCGATTCCGCGCTGATGAACAACGCCTCGGTCAAGGGGGAGGCAGCCTACATCATCAACAGCCGTGACGTGATGGTATCCGCCTCCGACATGGCCCTTGCGGGGATCTACTACATTCCCGCGGACGAATTCTTTTCCAAGATCGGCCCGGAAAAGACATTTTCCCTGGTGGCGTATCCGGATGGCGACGCATATACGGCCTACTTCCCGATCAGAAACACGGACTGGTACATGGTCTCCCTGCTGCCCTCCAGCCACATCACCGACGCGGGGAGGAAGCTGATGGTTCAGCTGATTATGGCCTACCTCCTCTTCACCGCCGCCGCCCTCTTCATCGCCCTGAAGCTTTCCGTCTCCATTGCGGACCGTATCATTGCGGTGGCCTATCAGATGGAATCCGTCCGTACAGGCCGCCCCAGGCCAATGGAGGCCGAGGAGACCGGCTGTGACGAGATCGGCGTCCTCACCGACACGTACAACTATATGACGGAAGAGATCAACGATCTGATGAACAGCCAGGAGAAGGCCTCCGAAGACTTAAGGCTGGCGGAATTCCGGGCCTTACAGGCGCAGATTAATCCGCATTTTCTCTATAATACACTGGATATGATTAACTGGCTGTCCAGAACCGGACGAAAAGAAGACGTTACGAAGGCGGTCCAGACGCTCTCCCGTTTCTATAAGCTGACGCTCAGCAAGCGGGGGCTTATGAACACCATCGAGGAAGAGTTAGAACACACCGAGCTATACGTGGAGCTCCAGAACATGCGTTACGATGACTGCGTCAGCTTCGTCGTGGACGTGCCGGATGAACTGTCCGAATATACTATTCCAAAGCTGACCTTCCAGCCCATTGTGGAAAATGCATGGCTCCACGGAATCATGGACAAGGAAGAAAAAAGCGGCAACATCCTTCTGACGGGCTGGCGGCAGGGCGGGGACATTGTCTTCCTCATCTCCGACGACGGCATCGGGATTCCTCCCGAAAAGCTGGAATCCATTCTGGCAGAAGGAAAAGGAGATTCCATGGCAAATGGAACCTCCGATTCTGTACACATCGGTGTCTATAACACCAACCTCCGTCTGAAGCGTCTCTATGGAGATTCCTACGGCCTTACCTTCCAGAGTTCTCCCGGAACGGGAACGGAGGTGACCATAAAGATTCCCGCGAAACGCCGGGAAGACAGCCCTGTTTAAACCAACAGAACCTTAGTGATGACAGCTTCCGCCGCCATGACTGCAGTCATGGTCTTCGCCTTCATGGTGGTGGCTGCACATGGTATCAGGATTGTAGGAGAGCGTTCCCTTTAAGAGCGCCTCCACAGCCTGGTCCGCATCTCCGCTCACGCCCGGATACAGTTGGATTCCGGCCTCGCTCAGCGCATTTCTCGCTCCTCCGCCGATACCTCCGCAGATCAGAGTCTCCACTCCCATTCCTTTTAAGAATCCAGCCAGCGCACCGTGGCCGTTTCCATCGGTTCCCACGACCTCTGAAGATACAACAGTTCCTTCTTCTACCTGATAAATCTTAAACTGTTCGCTGTGTCCAAAATGCTGAAACACACCGCCGTTCTCATACGTTACCGCAATTTTCATGATTCCATCCTCCATTATGATATTCTTGTCCGTCACACCTGCGTCCGGGGCAGAGACGCTTTCTGCAGTCCTTTTTACAGCAGCCGCCCGCCCTGGGGCATACCTCATAGTTCCCTCCGCAGATGGAAAGAGCGCTTCCCTCCACCAGCATGGCCGCTATCTTCATCCTCGCGGACTGGTATACGGCCTGAACCGTCGTCCTGGCCACACCCATCTGATCTGCGCATTCCTCCTGAGTACAGCCCAGATAGTCGATGAGACGGATCGTCTCATACTCTTCCAGCGTCAGGGAAATCATCTGGTCCGTCTCCGGGCCTGTCCCTGCTTCCAGCGGTCCAAACCGCATTCTTCCCGGTATTCCGCATATCCGTCTCGCCTTAACGGGCCGTGCCATATCGTTTCCTCCCTTGTGCAGATGTTATTGACATATGTCATTTATTATAAGGCAATTTTTGACATATGTCAATTATAATTATTTTTCTTTCACATATACCCAAAACGGGCGGAGGCCGCACCTGAAATCCGTGCTGCCTCCGCCCGTTTGTCTCACTGCCGACGCAGATCCTTGCCCCAGTCTCATCGGATCGATCCGATAATTCCGTCCGCCATATCTTTCCGGTATGGATCGTAGACGATCTCGATCATCATAATGGACTCTCCCGACCACCGGAAATACAGATCCTGGTTGAGAAGTCCCGTATAGATTACCGGCAGCTTCGCGTATTCCCGGCCGCCAAGGGTGACCATCTCCACCGCTCCGATCTGCATGTACTCGTCGTATCCGCCGAGTCCCTGCCCCATCACCGCGGCCAGCTGTCCGGCATCCATTCCCTTAAACTCCTCGTCCATCTGGTCATACGTCACCACCACCATGGACACCGTCATATCCGGCGCCGCCACCGACAGATCCAGGGTCATGGTATCATCCACGTATAAATCCATATACGATTCCAGCGGCACGAAGCCTTCCGGAACCGTCACCTGATAGCCCAGCCGGGGACTGGTAAACGTCATTCCGTTCCAGCTCCCCGCCGCCGGTGTGACGCCGGGTCCTTCCACCATGGCGCCGTTATCGTCAAAGGTATACTCCGTCCCGTCGATCACACGGGTTGTCCCACAGACCATCGCTCCGGAATCCTCCAGATAATACCAGATCCCCTGAAGCTCTATCCAGCCGGTTTTCATAAATCCATCGGCTCCTATGTAATACCATCTGCCCTGATCCGTAATCCAGCCTTCCGGGGCAAATGTTCCGTCATCCTCCTGGTACTGCCAGCCGCTCTCCTTCGTACCGGGGCCCGGCTGTTCTGCGGCCTGATACTGCCATGTCCCTGCCCAGGCCTGTCCCGTACCCAATGTGCCAAACAAAAGCACAGCGGCTGCGGCAATCCATTTTCGCATCACTGCTTTGTTCCTCCTGTCCGGACGTGCTCCTGGTACAGCGCTGCATAAATTTCTGAGTAACGCAATGCAGTACTAGGCTTTCTGCTTTCTAAATACCGGTCTCCGGTTGATGATCTTGTCGATGACCAGGAAATAGATAGTCACCGATACGGCTGCGCTGACAAAATCGGAAATAGGTTCCGTGTAAAATATGTACTTGATTCCCATGGTTGCAGGAATCAGAAACGCGCCGCCGAGGAAGATTATCTTCCGGAACATGGACAGTGTAATCGCCACCCGTGCGATCCCCATACCGGTAAACCCGTCCACTACAGTATATTGCGCAGCCAGAGGAATTATGCCTAACGTGTAGATTTTAATGGCCCAGACAGTCAATTCCACATACGTCTCATTCTGTGTGAAAATCCGGACGAAAAACTGGGGAATGGTGTGGGCGATCAGGAACATGACCGTGGTAAACACAAGCCCCAGCACCGCGATATGAACCTCCGCTTTCTTGATTCGTTCCGGCCTTCTCGCGCCGTAATTATAGCCCAGGATCGTCTGGGTCCCGCTGGTAATCCCGCCAAGCGGCATGGTAACCATCAGCATGAAGCTCTGAACGATCGTCATACAGGTCAGCAGCATATCTCCCTGCTCCGCTCCGCCGTACTTCTGAATCACAGTATTCAATGCGATGATCAGAATATTGTCAAACGCGATGATCAGAAACGGACTTAAGCCGATTAAAAGGACTCTCTTCATGATCTGCCAGTCGTATTCCCCGAAGGTGATCCGCACCGGCGCCCGCTCGCTGAAAAGAAACTTAAGCACGTAGGCGCAGGATGCCATCTGAGACAGCACCGTAGCCACGGCCGCGCCGCGCACTCCCATGTGAAACACAAAGATAAACACGGGGTCCAGTATAATATTGCACACCGCGCCGATTAAGACCGACTTCATGCCCACCTTGGCGTAGCCCTGGCAGATGATAAACTGGTTCATCCCCGTCGCCAGGAGCGCAAATACCGTCCCCAGCAGATAAATCGTTATGTATGCGTTTGCATAAGGGAACGTGGCCTCGCTGGCTCCGAACCACATGAGCAGATGGTTCTTCATCAGCAGGGCGATCACTGTAATCGCCGCCGACAGCACGGTCAGAAGCAGAAAACAGTTTGCCAGAATCTGTCTGGCCGCCCGCTCATTCTTCTCCCCCAGCCGTATACTCATGAGGGGGGAGCCGCCGACACCCACTAAAAAAGCAACAGAAGAAATAAGGGTCACAATCGGGCCGCAGATTCCTACTCCTGCCAATGCGATTTCGCCTGTTCCGGCGATATTACCGATATACATTCTATCCACAATACTGTAAAACACACTCACAAACTGGGCCAGCATGGAGGGAAACGCAAGCCTCCATACCAGTCCTCTCATATCATCTGAATCTAAATTATTCTCTGCCTTCACCTTCTGTTATCCATCCTGTATCCCAATTTTCTTTCGCTTATTCTGCCATCGCTCCGTCAGGGCCAAAGGTATAAGATGCCCCGTCGATGGTCATAGTCGTGTCGTGAATCATGGCGCCATTGGAATCTAAGTAGTACCACTTACCGTCTACTGAGACCCAGCCGGTCTGTTTCACGTAATTCTTCGTATAATACCAGTTTCCGTCCACATGCTTCCAGCCTTCCGCCGGAATCAGTGTTCCGTAATCCACAAAAGAGAATTCGATGGTCACGTCACCGGTGATTCCATCTACCCTTCCCTTATCCGTGCACTGCCATATGGTTCTGTTCTGGCAGTTGTTGATGGTTCCGTACCTCGCATACCAGATATCGTACGGAATCTGGCTGATATCCATGTGATTGGTCAGCCACTCGTTGTTCGCATAGACGACTGGCCGGTATCCCGCGTCGGATATTACTTTGCAGAATGCGTTAATATTGTCGGTAATCTGCTGCTTCGTCAAACCGTTGTCCAGAAGGTGCTGCGATTCCACATCGTACGCGATCGGATACGACACCGGATAGTCCCGCACCATCTTTAGCACGTAATTCGCCTCGTCTATGGCGCTCTGGGTGTCGAGTGCCTGTGTGTAGAAAAATACACCGGTCTTAATCCCGTTTTCCGACGCGCCCTGCATGTTCATGGAATAGTAGGGATCCATGTCCTTGTAGTATCCGATTCTGATCATGGCGAAATTCACGCCGTCAGCCGCGACCTTTGCCCAGTCGATGCCTCCCTTGTCCGCATTCGCCCGGTTCTGATACTTCGTCACGGTAATGCCTTTCTCCAGCGCTCCCGCTATGGGCGCCCCCGACGCGTCCACATACTGACCGTTTTCCTTATCCCACGGCTCTGCTGCTGCCGCCGTAAACGGCACAGCAGCCATCATCATGACGGCCATCAGTCCCGCCGCCAGACGGATTCCTTTTTTCTCGTTCCTGATTTTACTCATTCCTTCCTCCAATTCGTTACTCGCTTTCCGTCAGTCCGATTCCCTGCGGAACACATTAATATCGTGAAGCAGCGTCTTCACACTGTAGATCAGGGAATCAAAGGCCCCGAACTCATACAGATTCAGAAACAGCATGCCGATGGGCACCGCCAGGATCATACCTGCGACTCCGCTGATCTTAAAGCCCAGATACAGAAACAACAGCGTTGCAAGAGGATCCAGCCCCATGGTATCGCCCACGATCTTCGGTTCTATAACACGCCTCAGTACCTGTGTGAGCACATAGAGCGCAAACATCCCCACTGCAAAGGCAGTATCTCCTGAAAAGAGCCTGATCACTGCCCAGGGAATCAGGATCGTCCCGGTTCCCAGCACCGGAAGGAAGTCCAGAAAGGCCACAATAACGGCGATCAGAAGAGCGTAATCGACTCTCAGGACCAGAAGGCCGACAGCAAGCACCACTGCGATCACAAACATGATCTTGAACTGTGCGAGAAAATAGCCTCCCACCAGATGCTTTATATCTTTTTTCAAATACTTATAATACTTCGATCCGCCTTCCGGCATGTATTTCTTAAAGAATTCCAGTATCTTATCGCGGTCCACGATAAATAAGTAGGACGAAAAGATCGTGACAATCGTATATACCAGTGCCGCGGGAATACTCTTAACCACGTTGCCGGCAACAGTCACGGTAGGGCTTGCAATCTTCTGCACTGCCAGATTCAAATACTCCCCGATATGTCCGAAGAACTGGTTTACGGAGTCTGAAACGCTCTGGGGCAGGAACTGCAGGAGCCGTTCCACTTGAATCAACATCTTCTGGACTTCCACGGAAGCCGATTCATAATACTTCGGGATGTCGCCTACGAAACCGACTGCTTCCGATACCAGCTTCGTAATTACAAAGTAAAGAAGCGTGATAATAAGCGCCAGAACCGCCACCACAATCAGCATGGAGCTGTGCTTTCTCACGATCTTCACCCGTTTTTCCAGAAACTTCACCAGCGGATTGGCTATCATCGCAATAATCCAGCCGATGACAAACGGCAGAAAAAACTTTAAAAAACGCGGTCCTATAAAACAGACCAGCCAGATAACAAGCAGGGGTATGACAATATTGAGAATTAACCTGCAGTACTTCTTCCAATTATTCATAATCATCACCTGTCCTCATTATACTCCCCGGCCGGAACCATTACAAATGAAGAAAATCTAAAGATATTCTTTCAAAAAGCGGTACAGGGCATCCATCTCCTCATCGGTTCCGATGGTAATGCGCAGATAGTTGTCAATCCGCGGCTGATTAAAGTACCGCACAAAGATGCTGTTCTGCCGGAGTGCCTCATAGATGTCCTTCGCCCTGGCGGTCTCATGGGAAGCAAAGATAAAGTTCGCCATGGATTCAGGGAAGGTAAAGCCAAGCTCGTGAAGCCTTAGCTTCGCCTGTTCTCTCGTACGGATAATCTTCTCCACCGTATCCTGGAAATACGCCCGGTCCTCCACGGCCTTCGCCCCCAGAATCTGGGACGGCATATTCATGGTATAGGAGT
>NZ_JBKVCZ010000153.1:0-15052 GCF_046966825.1 Hungatella sp.
GTATACCCCAGTGGTCGTCTGTCTGGCGCTGGCTCTGGCTATTATTCCGCCTCTGCTCTCGGCCGGAAACTGGGGAATCTGGATTTACCGCGCGTGCAGTTTCCTGGTAGTGTCCTGCCCATGCGCACTGGTTATCTCCGTTCCGCTCAGCTTCTTCGGAGGTCTGGGAGCGGCTTCGAAGCAGGGAATCCTGATGAAGGGAAGCAATTATCTGGAAGCGGTGGCGTCACTCGATACGGTGGTATTTGATAAGACAGGAACACTGACCACTGGGAAGTTCCAGGTGACACGGGTAAAACCGGTGGAGGGAACGAAGGACGAACTGCTTGAACTGGCAGCCTACGGAGAGTTTCATTCCAACCATCCGATTGCCCTGTCGGTGAAGGAAGCATATGGAAAGAGCGTGGAGGAATCCAGGATCGTCACGGCGGAAGAGATTGCCGGACACGGAATCCACGCGGTACTGGATTTGGAGAACGGCAGAAAAGACTTATATATCGGTAACGAAAGGCTGATGAAGGCACAGGGAATCACCATTACGGATGTGCCGGAGATTATGGGAACATCCCTTTACATCGCAGAAGGCGGCGTGTTCCTCGGATCCATCATCATTTCCGATACGGTGCGTGAGGATGTGCCGGAAGCGCTGCACGGACTGAGAAGAGCCGGCGTCAGACGTCTCATAATGCTGACCGGAGACAAACCGGAAGTGGGCAGGGCGGTTGCGGATAAGCTGAGCCTCGATGAAGCGTACGGCGGCCTCCTGCCGGGGGATAAAGTGGGGAAGGTAGAAGAACTCCTCACTACGAAGCCGGAAGGCAGCACACTGGGATTCGTGGGTGACGGCATCAATGACGCCCCTGTTCTTGCCAGGGCGGATATCGGTATCGCCATGGGCGGAATTGGTTCCGACGCGGCAGTGGAAGCGGCGGATGTGGTGATTATGACAGATGAACCTTCCAAACTCGTGGATGCCATCGTTATCGCCAGAAAAACCATGCGGATTGTAAAACAGAATATTATATTTGCAATCGGTGTCAAGGTGCTGGTTTTGATTCTGACGGCACTCGGATTTGCAACCATGTGGGCGGCGGTATTCGCCGATGTGGGTGTTTCGGTACTGGCGATCTTAAATGCCATCCGGGCGCTGAATTATAAGAAGGCGCGGGATAAGGCGTTTCAGGGCAGCGCAGGTACGGAAGTTTAAGGGAAATGGCCCCATACCTTTTCGGGAAAACCGGATGACTGGATTGTTTTCCAAATATGAATAAAATGCTTCCAGAATAAGAATAAAAATACATTGACAAACTTTTTTCAAGCTGTTATATTTTATGCATATAACGGGGGTGATGTAAGAGAATTTCATCGGGGCGGACGCTCCGGTCAGGGGTTCTGGCACATCACGCCCCTTTTTGTGTAAGAGGAAAGGGAGACGCTATTATGAGCAAATACAGTAAGGAAGATATCTTCCGAATCGTGGAAGAGGAGGATGTGGAGTTTATCCGGCTTCAATTCACTGACATTTTTGGCATGCTGAAAAATGTTGCAATCACATCGAGTCAGCTGAAGAAGGCGCTCGATAACCGCTGCATGTTTGACGGGTCCTCGATCGAGGGCTTTGTGCGGATCGAGGAATCCGATATGTATTTATATCCGGATCTGGATACCTTTGAGATTTTTCCGTGGCGCCCGCAGCAGGGAAAGGTGGCGCGGCTGATGTGTGACGTCTACCGTCCCAATAAGACTCCGTTTGAGGGGGATCCGCGGTATGTGCTGAGAAGCGTGCTAAAGGAAGCGGCCGATATGGGGTTTGTCTTTAATGCCGGACCGGAATGCGAATTTTTCATTTTTCAGACAGACGAGGAGGGACGACCGACGACGGAGACCCACGAAATGGCCGGGTACTTCGACGTGGCTCCTATTGATCAGGGAGAGAATGTCCGCCGGGATATCGTGCTCAATCTGGAGGATATGGGATTTATGATAGAGGCCTCTCACCACGAGATGGCGCCGGGACAGCATGAAATTGACTTTGAATACGCGGAAGGGCTGGTGACGGCTGACAATGTCATGACGTTTAAGATGGCAGTAAAAGCGATTGCGAAACGCCACGGCCTTCATGCCACATTTATGCCGAAGCCGAAGGCGGGAGTCAATGGATCGGGTATGCATTTAAATATGTCCCTGTCTGACTTAAATGGAAAGAACTTATTTGAGGATGAGGCGGATCCGCTGGGGCTCAGCCAGCTCGCCTACCAGTTTATGGCCGGCATCCTCTGCCATATGAAGGAGATGACCATTTTAACGAATCCGCTGGTGAATTCCTACAAGCGGCTCGTACCCGGGTACGACGCGCCCATCTATATCGCGTGGTCCGCAAAGGCAAACCGCAGTCCGCTGATTCGGATTCCGTCGTCGAGAGGAGAGAGCACCCGGATCGAGCTGCGCTGCCCGGACCCTTCCGTCAATCCGTATCTTGCACTGGCGGCCTGCCTGGCGGCTGGCCTGGACGGGATTAAAAAAGGTATGGTTCCGCCCGACAGTGTGGATACTAATATTTATACCATGGCGCCGGAGGAGGTTCTTTCGCGCGGTATATCCAGGCTTCCTGAGACGCTCGGAGAGGCCATCGAGGAATTTAAGAGCAGCGAATTCATGAAAGAGGTTCTGGGAGAGCATATTTATACCAAGTATCTGGAGGCCAAGGAAGCCGAATGGCGGATGTTCCGGGCGTACGTAACGGATTGGGAGACAAAGGAGTACTTGTATAAGTATTGATACCCTGGAGGTGAGTGCGCTTGGCCAATGTGATTGTGGCGTTCTCCAAACCGGAGGACGCGAAAAATATTAGGAATATCCTTGCAAAAAATGGCTTTTCGGTCGCGGCGGTCTGTACTTCCGGCGCACAGGCCATTAACAGCGCCGATGAACTGGGAAGTGGAATTGTGGTATGCGGGGCCAGATTTGCAGACATGGTGTACGAGGAACTCTACGACTGTCTGCCGCCGGGAGTCCGGATGCTTTTGGTGGCATCGCCGGGACTCTGGAACGGAAGAGCGCCGGAGGATGTGGTCTGTCTCGGACTGCCCCTGAAGGTTCACGATCTGATCAGCACTCTGGAGATGATGATGGAATCGCTGGTCAGGAGGAGGAGAAAACAGAGACTGAAGCCCCTGGAACGAAGCAGGGAAGAACAGGAATTAATCAAACAGGCGAAGGCGCTTCTGATGGACAGAAACCATATGACCGAGGCGGATGCCCACCGCTATCTGCAGAAATGCAGCATGGACAGCGGCACCAACATGGTGGAAACCGCGCAGATGATCATGAGCCTGATTAACAGATAAGGGGGATACCATGAAGTTTACAAAGATGCAGGGAACGGGTAACGACTACGTGTATATCAACTGTTTTGAGGAGACGGTGGAGCGGCCGGAGGAGCTGGCGGTAAAGGTCAGTGACCGCCATTTTGGAATCGGTTCGGATGGCCTGATTCTGATCTGCCCTTCCGGGCAAGCGGACTGCCGCATGAAGATGTTTAATGCCGACGGCTCCGAGAGCGAGATGTGCGGAAACGGAATCCGGTGTGTGGGGAAATACGTGTACGATCACCATATCGTGGAAAAAGATGAATTCGATGTGGAGACGAAGGCGGGAATCAAGCATTTAAAGGTTACTGACGAGGGCGGTAAGGCTGTGCTCATCACTGTGGATATGGGGATTCCCGAGGTGACGGGAGAGGTGCCGGAGCCGATCACGATCGACGGCCGGTCCTATGAATTCATCGGAATCTCCATGGGAAATCCTCACGCCATCTATTATATGGATGAGATTGACGGACTGGATTTAGAGGCCATGGGACCGGCGTTTGAGACACATGAACGTTTCCCGGAACGGACCAATTCAGAGTTTATCCAGGTGATCGACAGAAGCCATCTCCGCATGCGTGTCTGGGAGCGCGGAAGCGGAGAGACGTGGGCCTGCGGCACGGGAGCGACGGCGAGCGCTGTAGCCTCCGTCTTAAGCGGCAGGACGGAGAATACCGTGGAGGTGGAACTGAAGGGGGGAATATTAAGCATTACCTGGGACCGGGAGAGCGGCCATGTGTATATGACCGGACCGGCCGTGGAAGTATTTCAGGGGGAATTTGATCCAGAAAATTTATAATATGCTCACAGGAGGACATCGATGGTAAAAGTAAATGACAACTATCTGAAACTGCCGGGAAGCTACCTGTTTTCCGCTATCGCGAAAAAGGTGAACGCCTATACTGCTGCAAATCCGGATAAGAAGATTATCCGGCTGGGAATCGGCGACGTTACGCAGCCCATTGCGCCGGCTCTCATACAGGCGCTTCACGATGCCGTGGAGGAGATGGGCAGTGTAGAGACATTTCATGGTTACGCGCCGGATCTGGGCTATGGCTTTTTGCGGGAGGCCATCGCGGCTGGCGACTACGCGGCCCGTGGATGCAAGATCGAGGCGGATGAAATCTTCATCTCCGACGGTGCGAAATGCGACTGCGGCAATATCCAGGAGATATTCAGCGAGGACGCGGTAATTGCCGTCTGCGATCCGGTCTATCCGGTTTACGTGGATTCCAACGTCATGGCCGGCAGAACCGGAGAGTATGATGAGAAGACGGGAAAATGGAGCAGAGTCATTTACATGCCGTGCACGGCGGAAAACCAGTTTGTCCCGGAGCTCCCGGAGGAGACTCCCGATCTGATCTATCTGTGCGTTCCAAACAATCCGACCGGAACGACGCTTACGAGAGACCAGCTTAAGGTGTGGGTCGACTATGCCAACAGAACGGGAGCCGTGATCCTTTACGATGCGGCTTACGAGGCGTATATCGCAGAGCAGTCGGTTCCACACTCCATCTTTGAGATCGAAGGGGCCAGAACGTGTGCCATAGAGTTCCGTTCCTTCTCGAAAAACGCCGGCTTTACCGGCGTGCGTCTGGGCTTTACCGTGATTCCGAAGGAACTGGTCCGTGGAGGTGTCATGCTCCATTCCCTGTGGGCGAGGCGCCACGGAACGAAGTTCAACGGCGCCCCCTATATCGTTCAGAAGGCCGGTGAGGCGGTATACTCTCCGAAAGGCAGAGAGCAGCTAAAGGAACAGGTAGCCTATTATATGAGAAATGCGAAGGTGATCTATGAGGGGCTGAAGGAAATCGGATGCGAGGTGTACGGCGGTGTCAACGCCCCCTATATCTGGCTTTTAGTCCCTGGCGGAATGACCTCCTGGGAGTTCTTCGACTGCCTCTTAAACGAGGCCGGCGTGGTGGGAACTCCTGGAAGCGGATTCGGGCCCAGCGGCGAGGGATACTTCCGTTTAACGGCATTCGGCACGTATGAGAACACGGTGGAGGCCGTGGAGCGCATGAAAAATATGGTTTCCCTAAGAAAATAACGTTGACAACCACTCTTTCTGTGGTTATGATAGATGAGAAATAAGAAAATAAAGATAATGGTTGTGAATAAAAAGGACAAAAGCGTTCGTACCCTGGTGGTACTGACGCTTTTTTTGTTTCACAGGGGACTCCGCTTGCCGGAATTTTTATTCTATAAAAGGAGAGAAAAATCAGATGGATGAGATCGATAAGAAAATATTGCAGATGCTGCAGGAAAATGCAAGGTATTCCCTCAAGAAGATTGCTGAGAGTACCTTTCTGTCTTCGCCGGCGGTTTCCTCCAGGATTGGAAAACTGGAACGGGAGGACATCATCACGGGGTACCACGCGGCAGTGGATCCGGTTAAGCTGGGATATCACATCACGGCATATGTAAATCTGGATGTTCTGCCTGGAGAGAAGCTGGTATTTTACGAACGGATGGCGGAGATACCCAATGTGCTGGAGTGCAGCTGCGTGACGGGCGACTACTCCATGCTGCTGAAGGTGGCCTTCAGCAGCACCATGGAGCTGGACGCTTTTATCGGTGAAGTGCAGAAATACGGAAAGACGAACACACAGATCGTACTGTCAACTCCAGTCGGTCCCAGAGGGGCGGATTGTATGGAGGCCGGCGATTCATTTCTTCGGTCGACTAATGAATAATTAATTATAGTGCATTTTTATAAAAAGTATTGTGCCTTTTCTGAAGTTTTTGTATAATGTAACTAAAGGTATCAGGCAGACAGGGATGCGTTTTCAGCAGGGAGGAGCAGAATGAGAAGATACAATATTAATTCTGACTGGAAATTCAGAAAAGGCGATGGAAGCCCTGCCGCCGTGGTCACGCTGCCTCACATCTGGGATATCAGGGGAGGACAGAATGGAAACGGCGGCTATGTGGGAGTGTGCGTCTATGAAAAGCAGATTGAGATGTCGGATGACTGGAAAGACAGGGACATCTATCTGGAGATAGGCGCTGCGGGCAGTGTCGCCGAGGTTGTGGTCAATGGTCAGCCGGTGGGGACGCATAAGGGCGGATACTCCTTATTCCGGTTTAACATTACGAAATGGATGAGACCGGGGCAGTGCAACCGGATTGAAGTGCGGGTGGACAATTCCGTGCGCGACGATGTGTATCCGATCGCAGCGGACTACACGTTTTTCGGCGGTATTTACCGGGATGTCAATCTGGTGGTGGCGGATGCGTCGAGATTCAGCCTGGATGACGACGGCTCCGAGGGTATTTATATCATTCCGGAGATTACGGGCGGCGGCAGAGGACGGGTCCGCGTGTACAGCGTGGTGGACGAGCCGGAGGGGTGCGAGGTCTGCTGCCAGGTGCTGGATCAGGACGGGGAGCTGTGTGCGAAAGCGACGGTCAAGGCAGGGAAAGAGCCGGCAGAGCTTTTTATCGAGCAGCCTGTTTTGTGGAATGGACGCAGTGGTGCTTATCAGTACACACTGTCTGCAGATTTGCTGAAAAACGGAAGGTGGATGGAGAAGCGGATGATCCGATTCGGCTTCCGAAGCATCCGCCTTTCCGCAGAAAGCGGCTTTCAGCTGAACGGAGAGAGGCTGTTTCTTCGCGGCGTGGGGCGCCATCAGGACCGGGAGGACCGTGGATGGGCCATTTCCCGGGAGGACATGGAGGAGGACATGGCCCTCTTAAAGGAAATCGGCGCCAATACCGTAAGGCTGGCCCACTATCAGCACGCTCCTTATTTTTATGAGCTGTGCGACCGGGAGGGGCTGGCAGTATGGGCGGAGATTCCGTTTATCTCCAGACTCTCAGACAGTGCAGCGGCCAGAGAAAACGCTCTTTTGCAGCTGACGGAGCTGATAAAACAGAACTACAACCATCCGTCCATCTGCTTCTGGGGAATCGGCAACGATGTGACCATGTTCGGCGCAGAGGACTGGGTGGAGGAGGCGCTTCGGGAGATGAACGCATTGGCGAAATGCCTCGATCCCGGACGCATCACGGTCTGCTCCCACATGATGACGCTTGCGGAGGACAGCCCTTTGAGCGCCATTACCGACGGAATCGGCTATAATGTCTATTACGGATGGTATGTGGGGGAATGCAGTGACATGGGAGTATGGCTGGATGAACTGCAGCAGAAGCAGGTGCCGGTTCCGATCGCCATATCGGAATACGGCGCGGATGGAATCCTGACTTACCAGACCGGTTCACCGACGAGAGGCGATTACTCCGAAAGCTACCAGTCTCTGTACCACGAAGAGATGCTGGCAATCATAAGGGAGCATCCGCTGGTGTGGGCGTCCTATGTGTGGAATCTGTGTGATTTCGCCTCCGTCAACCGAAAGGAAGGCGGTGTGAGCGGGAGAAATAACAAGGGGCTGGTCACGTATGACCGAAAGACGAGAAAGGACGCATTTTACCTGTATAAGGCGGAGTGGTCCGGGGAGCCTGTGGTTCATATTACCGGAAAGCGTTATAAGAGGCGGGCGGAAAGCAGGAACACCATCCGTGTTTATTCAAACGCGGAGGACGTGGAGCTGTTTGTGAACAGCAAATCCATGGGAGCCATGTGCAAGGACTGCCATATCTTCTGGCTGGACGGGGTGGTGCTGCTTCCGGGGAAGAATGATATTCTGGTGAAGACGGAGCGCGGGGATTACGACGATGTGATCCTGTATGGAGAACCGGCGGATGAACCTTCCTATTTATTCAGACAGGACAGAAATGCGGAGATGCGGGAGGTGGCGACGGAGTATCGTGTGAGGAACGGGTATCATTCCGTATACGATACACTGGATGAGATATTGGATAATCCGGAGGCGAAAAAGGTTCTGGAGGAGGAGGCGGGAGCCGATGTGTTGAACCGGCCCCTGCTGCATACGCTGGGAGCGCTTCCGTTAGAAAGCATTGCAAGGAAATCGGGAGGACTCATACGCAATGAATGGGTCGTCCGGCTGAATGAACGCCTTACAAAAGTGAAGAAACTACAGGAATAGATCAAAAATGGTACATTCAGGGCTCTTTTCACATACTTTACATCATAGAGGTATGTGAAAGGAGTTTTTCTTTTGGCTGAAAGAAAGATAGTAGTGATAGATGCCGGTCACGGCGGCGCTGATCCGGGCGCAAAATTTGAAGGAAGACAGGAAAAGGATGATGCATTAAGGCTTGCCCTGGCGGTAGGAAAAATTCTGTCGGAGAATGGAGTAGACGTCAGATATACAAGAACAGATGATACGTATAATACGCCTCTGGAAAAGGCCACGATGGCGAATGAGGCGGGAGCGGACTATTTCGTATCGATTCACCGGAATGCCATGCCGATACCAGGCAGCGCCTCCGGAGTTATGAGTCTCGTATTTGAGAATAAGGGGGTTCCGGCCCAGCTTGCGAACAATATCAACGAGGAGCTGGCCAATACGGGGTTTGCCAATCTGGGCATCATCGAGAGGCCGGGGCTGGTCGTGCTTCGCAGAACCGAGATGCCGGCCGTTCTGGTGGAGGTGGGATTCATCGACAATGAGGCTGACAACCAGCTCTTTGATGATAATATTGATGCCATCGCAAGAGCGATTGCCGACGGAATTCTGACAACGATCCGGGAAGGGGAAGCGGAGCAGCCGGAATACTACCAGATTCAGACGGGAGCTTACCGCATCCGCTCTCTGGCAGAACAGCAGATGAATACGCTGCGGTCCCAGGGATTCCCGGCGTTTATCGTCAATGAGGACGGTTTATTCAAGGTGCGTGCCGGTGCTTTCCGTGAGCTGGATAACGCCGTGCGCATGGAGCAGGAGCTGAGACGGTATGGATACAATACATTTCTTGTCAGAAGACCGGCAGTTTCTTAAGAGACCGGACCGGGACCATTTTCCATTGGTGAAAATGGTCCCGCCGGAGAACTCCATATTCCGGAAAAATAGTGTCCGCGACAGAAAATGTGTGTTATAATAGAGACAGAAAAACAACAAATCAACGGTCACGCATGCACAGGAGGGATTCACATGGGAGATAAGAAACTTGTTATTACCATTGGCCGTCAGTATGGCAGCGGCGGCAATGAAATCGGTCGGAAGTTGGCGGGAGAACTGGGAATTGATTTTTACGACAAGAATATTCTGCGTATGAATTCCGACGAGAGCGGCATCAAGGAGAGTTACTTTCATCTGGCGGATGAGAAAGCGGGGAACCGGCTTCTGTACCGGATTATCAGCAGCATGACGCCGGAGATGAGAGGCCCAAGCTTCGGTTCGGACCTGATCTCGGCGGACAACTTATTCCGTTTTCAATCGGAGGTGATCCGGAAGCTGGCAGAGGAGCAGTCCTGCGTTATTGTGGGCCGTTGCGTGGATTACGTGCTGGAGGATGCGGACAACATCGAACTGGTGCGGATCTTCATTTATTCGGATATGGACGCGAGAATCCGCAGGATAAAGGAGAAAGAACTCTATGCGCCGGAGGACATTAAGAAGAATGTGAAGCGGATTGACAAGGAACGACGGAATTACTACCGTTATTATACCGGGAGAGGATGGGCGGACCCGGAGAACTACGATCTTCTGATCAATACATCAACGGCCGGAATCAAGGGAAGTGTCAGAATGATCGAGGAGTACATAAAGATCAGAGGCTATAAAATATGAGTTCGGGCGGCACAGTCATGTTTGGCTGTGCCGTTTTTTGGGCGGCTGTACAGGATAAACCTGTAATTTTACAGAATTATTAAGAAGTGTGGTTCCTTATGAGGTTGAGAGAGATTTCAGGGTTTTTATTCCGCCAGCGAGCCGGGGCCGGAGTGCTTCACCCAGTTTCAGCTCGACAAATGCAGCTTTTCATAATTCTGTGAGTTTATCCTGATGGCTAAAAATGATATATTGTGAAAACCGGCAGTAGTGTGATATGATAGAGCCATCCGGGCAGGCCGGAATTGCGAAAAGGCGCCTGGGAATGGTAATAACGGAAATACTGGTAACGCAGGATAAGGGACAGGAGAGAGGAAACACATGGTTAAGGCAGTGATTTTTGACATGGATGGCGTGATCATCGACAGTGAGGGAACGTATTTGGAATTTCAGCTGGAATTTGCCAGGAAGAAGAACCCGAACGTGCGTATCGAACAACTTTATCCGATGGTTGGCGCGACGAAAAAAGAGGCGTGGGAGGTACTGGAGCGTGCGGTCGATAACGGACAGCCGTGGGAGGAATTGAGAGATGAGTGCCGCCAGCGTGATATTTACAGTGAGGTGGACTATAGAGAGATCTACCGCCCGGAAGTTACGGAAGTTTTAAGAACTTTGAAGGAAAAGGGATACCGGCTCGCGCTGGCTTCTTCCACTCAGCTGGACTTGGTGGAACGGGTTCTTCGTGAAAATGAGATACGGGAATATTTTGAAGTGGTGGTCAGCGGCAGCCAGTTTAAACGGAGCAAACCGGACCCTGAAATCTATCAGTATACAGCGTCCCAGCTGGGCGTAAAGACGGAAGAGTGTCTGGCGGTGGAGGATTCCACCATTGGGATTACAGCGGCCAGCAGAGCCGGGATGAAGATTGCGGCGGTGATCGATGACCGCTACAATTTCGACCAGAGTCTGGCGGATTATCACATTGCCAGGGTGAAAGAGGTATTAGAAGTGGTGGATGAAGCATAAAATACGATATACAACCTTGAAGGAGGAATGATTTGGAGTATATCGGTGAATTGCTGAAAGGCGTGGTCATAGGAATTGCCAATATCCTTCCCGGCATCAGCGGCGGGATGCTGGCCATATCCATGGGCGTGTACGACACGATCATCCATGCGGTGAACCGGCTCTTTATGGAACCGGTGGAAAGCATAAAAACGCTGTTTCCCTACGGTCTGGGGGCGGTGGCTGGGATCATCAGCCTGTCTCTGGTGTTCGAATACTTATTTGGGACGTTTCCCTTACAGACGAAGCTGGCGTTTATCGGGCTTATCGGCGGCGGCCTTCCTGCTCTGTTTGAGAAGACAAAGGCGAAGGCGGAGCCTGGAGAGAAGAGACTGGGGGCTGTGACGATCTGCATCACAGCCGCCGTGGTGATCTTCATCACCGTGGCGGGCGGAATATCCCTCGCCTCCGGTTCCCAGGCTGGAGGCGAAGCGGCGAAGACCGGAGCAGCCTATCTCTCTTCCGGCCGGTTCTGGATCATCTCCATGTTCTTTGTGGGCATACTGGCTGCGGGAACCATGGTGGTTCCGGGCGTGAGCGGCTCCATGATCATGATGATGATCGGTGTGTACGAGCCGCTGCTGCAGACGACAAACGGCTGTATCAGGGCGGCGGCCGCGTTTGATTTTCCAGCGCTTCTATCCGATGGACTGGTCCTGCTTCCTTATTTTACAGGGCTGGGACTCGGAATTTTTCTGTTTGCCAAAATTGTGGAACATCTTCTGGTCAATCATGAGCGCCAGATGTACCGCGTGATCATCGGCCTGGTATTTTCCTCGCCGGTGGTGATCCTGTGGGATGTGGCGTGGAAACAGATCGAACTCTACCAGCTGCTTGGCGGGATTTCCCTGTGCCTGCTGGGATACGTGGCGGCGGTTCGGTGCGGCGGAGAAGGATGAGCCGGCGGTTGAGAAACGGGAATACAAGAAAACAGGAACACAAAAAACAGAAATACAAAAAGCCAGATGCATCGTCTGATCAGCAGAGCCGATGCATCTGGCTTTTCTTCTTATTTTTCTTAATTTCTTAATTAATTTAACTCGGCGATTCTTGTGATTCCCACATAAATATGGGATATCCTGTACCAGGTTCGAAAGTCAATGACTCCCGTCACCGGAATACCAAAAATGGACTGGAATTCCCGCACAGCGGCGGCGGTTGCCGGTCCGAAGATTCCATCCGGCGTAATGTGCGGGATAGCGCTGTATACGGTGGCGATGGCGTCCAGCTGTTCCTGCACCTGCTGTACCTTTTGGCCGCTGGAGCCGATGGTTAAATCGTAGCCGGGCCAGGAAGCAGGGATACCGGAAATCTGCTCGGCGGTATTGATGTACATGTCATCACCGTAGAAATAGCGCAGAATTTCAATGGGGCTGTATCCGCGCTCGCCTAAGTCGGCGGAGCCCCACTGGGTCATCCAGCCTTTGTGCTGGCAGGACACCCGGTTGCCGTCACAGTACTGGGTTAAGATCGGCTGTTTGACCTCGGGACGCGATAAGTAGTTGTCGAAGATCTCATCCACAACCTCGGAGATGGACTGGAAGATATTTCTGCCGTAGATCCATTTATGGTCAAAAGCGGTGGAAGAGGTAATGGTGAAATCGTAGCCCTGGTTGCGGTACCACTCCGTATAGACACGGTTCAGCGTGAAGCTCATGATGGCCAGAACGTTTGCCGTGATGGAGGAACGGGGCCAGGTGGCGTAAATTTCACTGGAGGCCACATTCTTGATGTAGTCCCGGTATGGAACGTAGTAATTGGGGGCGGTTGAATCGGTAGGAACCCCGTCATGAACCACGACGGTCTGAGGAACTACCACGCGGCTTAAGACGATCTCACCGGTTTCAGCCACCGGCTTTACTTCTGCTTCAGCAATTTTCGGCGGATAGTAGCCATAGAGCGTGTGATCCGGAATGACGATGGGAGTGTCCGGTGATACCTCGTCAGCCAGCGGCGTCATACGGACCGGCTGGATTGCAAGAGCGTCCGGCAGGATTTCCGTTCCGGAGATGGCGACTTCCGCAAAGCCCCGCGCCCGGATGGTGATGGTATATTCGGAATAGGGCTGGATTAAGCCGGGCGACAGGCTGTATTCCAGTGGAGGAGCGGCTAAGCGGATCTCCCCGGTCTGGCCGGAAGAATTGGTGTTCGTTGATTCTACAGTGCTTTCAGGATCACCTTTGTAAGCGATGGAAACTTCGGCATCGCGGATAGGAAAATTGTTTTCCGCAGAAACTACATTTACCTGGAGTGAGCCGGTATCAGTAGGTTCCAGTGCGGCAGCGGTCATATATTTTCTCATAGATTGCCCCTTTATTGGATGATTACTGACAGTATATGACGGCTGTCTCGCAAATGTTCCGGTTTTTCCGGAAAACGGTCTGCGGCGGAGAAAGTTTCTGCCGGGAGGGGGGCAGGCGCCGCAGACCGGGAATCCTGGCTGACTGAAGGGATTCCGAATTTCCGGACGTTTTACCGGAACATGGACTCTACGTAGTTACGCATTTCATTCCGGCTCTCAACGTTTCTGGCTCCGTCTACGAGTTCGTTCCGTCTGGATTCCGGAAGCTCCGCAAAACGGGTCAGAATGTCGGAATGCTGTGCCAGCTCCATGGTAAAACCGATGGGCATTTCACTGTTATCTATCATAAACATCACCTCGGAGATAGTCTCTGCAGTTTTGAATCCGGTTATTCGCCGGAAAGGCGATTCCTTAAGGATGTGAATGCCACGGCCGGAAGAACCATCCATCTCAATATATAAATCAGGGTATTGTATAATATGTTTAAAATAGCCTGCGAAAAACGGAAAAAGATAGTCAGACAATCGTGCAGAAAACAGTTGAAAAATGTCGTGAAATCATGTATAATCTATTCAATTTGGGCTGATTTTCAGAACGCTCAAACAACGCATAGCATTAAGAAAGGATTGGGACTTTACGTATGAAAGCTTTTTTAATACTGGAAGACGGAACCGTATTCACAGGGACCAGCATTGGTTCGAAAAGGGAAGTAATCAGCGAAATCGTATTTAATACTTCCATGACCGGTTATTTAGAAGTCCTCACCGACCCTTCGTACGCGGGGCAGGCCGTGGTGATGACGTATCCGCTGATTGGTAATTACGGAATTTGTCGTGAAGATATGGAATCGTATAAAGCATGGCCGGACGGCTACATTGTCAGAGAATTATCTAGAATCCCCAGCAACTTCAGAAGCGGGGATACCATTCAGCATTTCTTAGAGGAACAAGATATTCCAGGTATCAGTGGTATCGATACGAGAGCCCTAACAAAAATCTTAAGAGAAAAAGGTACAATGAACGGCATGATTACAACCAATGAAAATTTTGATTGTGATGAGGCTGTTGCCCGTATGAAAAATTATTCGGTTACCGGTGTGGTGAAGAAAACCACCTGCGCTGAAAAATACGTGCTTCCGGGAGACGGAAAGAAGGTGGCGCTTCTCGATTTAGGCGCCAAGATGAATATTGCCCGTTCTTTGAATGAGAGAGGCTGCCAGGTTACCGTATACCCGGCGACGACGGCAGCGGAAGAGATTCTGGCGGAAAATCCTGACGGAATCATGCTTTCCAACGGCCCTGGAGATCCAAAGGAGTGTACGGATATTATCACCGAGATCCGCAAATTATATGAATCAGAGGTTCCGATCTTTGCCATCTGCCTCGGTCATCAGCTGATGGCGCTGGCCACAGGCGCGGATACTCACAAGTTAAAATACGGTCACCGCGGCGGAAACCATCCGGTAAAGGACTTAGAGACAGGACGCGTCTACATCTCGTCACAGAACCACGGTTATGTGGTGGACATGGATACGCTTAAACCTGAGACGGCCGTTCCGGCATTTGTCAATGTCAACGACGGCACCAACGAGGGCTTAAAATACGTAAATAAAAACATTTTCACGGTTCAGTACCATCCGGAGGCATGTCCGGGACCGCTGGACTCCGGCTACTTATTTG
>NZ_JBKVCZ010000154.1:0-12165 GCF_046966825.1 Hungatella sp.
GGAGTAGGCAGGCGCTTCTGGAAGAAAATCAGCCTTGCGGACCGCTGGGATGACCGGGAGGACTTAAAAGGCGCCGGGACCGTCTGGCTTCGGAACTGTGTGGAGATTCCTCCCGGTTTAGCGGGTCGGCCGGTCCGAATATCGCTGGGAACAATCACCGATGCGGATTGCCTCTTTGTAAATGGGGAAAAGACAGGAAGCACCTCCTACCGATATCCGCCGAGAGAGTATGAGACGACGGCTCTTAGGCCGGGGTGCAACCGGCTTGTGCTGCGCGTCGCGGCTGTCCATGGACAGGGGGGCTTTACGCGCGGCAAGAGCCATCGGCTGATCTGGGAGAACGGAGAAGAGCGGGACATCACCGATGGCTGGGAATACCGGCGGGGAGCGGTGATGGAGCCGTTGAGAGAACAGACATTTTTTGAACGGAAGCCGGCGGGGATGTACCAGGGGATGATTGCCCCCCTGCACCGTGTCCCGGTGAAGGGAATCTGCTGGTATCAGGGAGAGATGAACGCGGATGAGTATGAACGCTATCCCGGTTATTTTAAAAGGCTTATCGAGGACTGGAGGCGGAAATGGAACAGAGCCGGTTTACCGGTACTCTTCGTGCAGCTTCCCTGTTACGATCTGGAGGATGGGAAAAACTGGGTGCAGTTCCGGGAAATGCAGCGGAAGCTGACTTCGGTTCCCGGTTCGGCCATGGTGGTATCAATGGACTGTGGAGAGGAAAATGACCTGCATCCGGTGAGCAAGAAACCCGTGGGAGAGCGCCTGGCCATGGCGGCGTTTCAAATGGCATATGGAGAAGACGGAGTATGGCTGAGCCCGTTGTTTTCTTACGGTGAAAGGACAACGGAGGGAATGATTCTGCATTTCAATCACTCGGAAGGCGGTCTGGAGACGCTTGACGGAACTGCGCCTGGCGGATTTGAGTACTGTTTCTATGGAGAACATGGGAAAGAAGATGGCAGGAAGGTAAGAATAATTCCGGCAGAGGCACGAGTCGAAGGAAACACGGTAGTGGTTCCGTGGCCGAAGCGGGACAGGCGTCCGGATGCGCTCGTATATTCCTGGTCCAACAACCCGTCAGGAGCCAATCTGTGCAATGCAGTAAAGCTGCCGGCCTCCCCTTTTCTTTGCAAAATAGAAACAGAGAGGCGCAATTAGCCCATAGAAGCACAAAAAAAGATGAACCGGTTAAAAATCGATTCATCTTTTCGTGCGGGAGATGGGACTTGAACCCACACGAGAATTCACCCACAAGATCCTTAGTCTTGCCTGTCTGCCAATTCCAGCACTCCCGCGCAACGAAGACTATGATACCATTTTTAAGAAGAATTGTCAACATTTTTTGAAAAATATACACAAAAAAATATTTTCTAAAATATGTAAAAATATGATTGACAGGAAGCCCCTTTTATAATATAATAACTACTGTTGCTGCGAGAGATTGCAGAGACATGCAGAAGTGGCGGAATTGGCAGACGCGCACGGTTCAGGTCCGTGTGGTAGCAATACCGTGAGGGTTCAAGTCCCTTCTTCTGCATTACAGTTAGCAAGGCGAAGAGAGACATCTCTTCGCCTTTTCTGTATTCTTTTGTCACAGGCGAGAGCAGCAGCTCTTCTTGATTCTGTCTTTGTGCGCTGCATACATGGCGTCTTCGGGCTGTATAGTGTAAGTGTCAAAGAACTCCTGGAAATTTACGGTTACCCAGTTTATTTATCCTGCACCTGCAGTCACAGAAAATCGGAGTTGTTGAGTTTGAAAATCCATGGTACTATAAGTATGGCAGTTTTGTTGAAAAAGTAAAGGAGAAGCGCACCTTGGCCGGCTGGTGTGTCAGCACTTTGGTACAGTATCCTGAAAACAAATAAATAGTTCCGTGACAGCTCACGATGTGGAGCGTTACGGTAAGAGAGGAAATGCAAACGCTTTTTCGTTTGAATATACCTATGATGATTACGAATCTCCAAATCAATGCGCTGGCTGCCGTAGTGATACTGCTGATCCTGGCAAATAACCGGAACAGTCCCGTCTGCCCTCCGGAAAATCGATCCTTTCGGCTGCTGCTGATACATCTGTTGATTTTGCTGGCGCTGGATTCAGCCATGTGGTCGGTGAACCTCCAGCAATTTCCAGGAGCGCGTATACTCAATCTTATCGTTAACTATGCTTATTATGCAGAACAGAGCATACTGGGCTACCTATGGGGGATGTACAGCCATCGGCTGACCCGCCTCGAACTGACTCCGCAGGGCCGCTGGTTACACCGGCTCCCTCTTGTGACTGGACTTGCCACACTGTGTGCCAATCCGATGACACAGAGCGTATTTGTGATTAGTGCGGATAATGTTTATTCCAGAGGATGGGGAATTTTGGGAAGTATCTATGCGGTCTGTGCATTTTTTTACCTGATTGAGGCGATGCTTTTAGCTGTCTTCCGGCTTAGCCATCTATCCGATGAGAAACGGAAGGATGGCTGGAACCTGTTGGTCGGCTCTGCATTGCCGGTGTTAGGTGCAGTTCTTCAGATGCTCTGGTACGGTGTGACTGCTATTTGGAGCTTTGGCGCATTGAGCGTGCTTATTCTTTATCTTAATGTACAGTCCCGTCATGCAGCAAAGGCGGAAAAGGAGCTGGAACAAAGCCGCATATCCGTGATGCTCTCTCAAATACAACCGCATTTTTTGTACAATGCACTTTTAGGAATCAAGGAGCTGTGTGATACGGAACCAGAGAAGGCTTCTGATGCATTAGAGCACTTTTCATATTTTTTAAGAGGCAATCTGGATTCGCTGACCATTACGAGGCTGATTCCATTTACCAAGGAGCTGGAGCACATAGAGGATTATCTGTATCTGGAAAAAATGCGCTATGAGGAACGTATTGAGATTGAGTGGCAAATCGAATATAAAAACTTTATGCTGCCTCCGCTGACGCTGCAGCCGATTATAGAGAATGCAGTGCGCCACGGCATCACCAAAAAGAACGAGGGCGGTAAGCTGACGATCCGTACGGAACAGAATGAGGACAGCATCCTTATCACTGTACGTGATGACGGAGCAGGGTTTGATATCAATGAGCCAAAAAATGACGGCAAGACGCACATTGGTATTGAAAATGTCAGGAAACGGCTGGAGATGATGTGCGGTGGTGCTCTGATCGTCAAAAGCGAAAAAGAAGTTGGCACAGAGGTAACGATAATCCTGCCGCAAAGGAGGGTGGATCCGGTTGAAAATTATAGCGGTGGACGATGAGCGTCTGGCTCTTGATAACTTCGTAAAGCTGTTAAAAAAGGTTGAGTCAGAGGCTGAGATTATCAGCTTTATAAAGCCCGCCGATGCGATGGAATACCTGTCGCAGAACCGGGTGGATATTGCATTTCTGGATATTGAAATGGGAGAACTGAACGGAATCGCTTTGGCGAAAAAATGTAAGGACCTCTGTCCCATGGTCAACATAATCTTTGTGACAGGATATTCCCGGTATATGTCGGAGGCCTTTCGGCTTCATGTCAGCGGATACCTGTTGAAGCCTGTGCGAGAAAGGGATCTGCGCGCGGAAATCGACAACCTTCGGTTTCCCGTATCCCATGTACCGACGAAGCGTGTTCGTGTGCAGACCTTTGGGCATTTTGAAGTGTTTGTTGACGGCAGACCCCTTAACCTTCCCCGTGCCAAAAGCAAGGAATGCCTTGCCTATCTGATTGACCGCAAGGGTGCGCGCCTTACAGTGGCAGAGATTGCTTCCGTCTTATGGGAAGATAAAGAAAATGACATCAATACGCAGAATAATGCGCATCAAGTCATTTTTACGTTGATGAAAGCACTTAAGGATGCAGGGATAGAAGATATTGTTATTAAGAGCCGAAGGGAAATCGCCATTGATGTTTCGAAGGTGGACTGCGATTATTATGCGGCGATCAGCGGGGATATGACGCAGATGAATGCTTTTTCAGGAGAATACATGACTAATTACAGCTGGGCAGAATTTACGCTCGGGGAACTTATCAGCAAAAAGAATTATGAGAAATAAGAATATTAAAAATCCGGTAAGCAGCGGTGGCTGTCTTACCGGATTTTTTTTTGTACCAGAATCGGATTTGTAAGAACTGTGTAAGGAAGGAGCCTTATAATAGAGCTATATTGAACAGGTAAGTTTAATCTGCAGAGTAAGGAGAATCCATATGAAATCAATTCAAACAAAGTTCATTTTTTTGATTTTAGGGTGTGTACTTCTTTCTTCCACGGTCATCGGCGGTGTGGGGATTTTTACTGCTAAAACCGTTGTGGACGAAGATTCGGCACGGATTATGAATCTTCTATGCTCAGAAAAAGCGCAGGAGATTAATGCTCTCTTATCTCGTATTGAACAATCTGTGAATACGCTGGCCGTATATGCGGTAGGGGAACTGGACAGTGTGGAGGGGCTTCGTACGGATGATGCATATATTGACGCTTATACACAGAAAATCCAGTCTGTCGCGATCAATGCAGCTAACAACACGGAGGGCGCGCTGGCGGTTTACCTGCGCTTTAATCCGGATTTTGGGAAACCGACTTCCGGGCTTTTCTGGAGTAAGACAGCCCAGAACGGTAACTTTCAGGAGTTTGTGCCAACGGATTTTTCCCGCTACAGCCCGGAGGACGTGGAGCATGTAGGCTGGTACTATCTGCCGGTAAAAAACGGGAAAGCCATTTGGATGGAGCCTTATCAAAACCAGAATATCAATGTGGAGATGATTTCCTATGTGGTACCGCTGTATGTGGACAATGTAACGGTAGGCGTAGTTGGGATGGACATTAACTATGACGTTATACGGGAAATCGTAGGAAGTATCCGGGTCTATTCCAGCGGTTACGCTTTTTTAACGGATAAACAGGCAAATATTATGTACCATCCGGAATTTCCCATAGGCACCTCCATCTCGGGCATGGGAGGCAGTCTACGCTCTGTGGCGGATGAACTTCAGAATATGGGCGGAGGCACTTACCTCTTTTCTTACACCATGCGGGATGAAGCCAGAAAACTGGCATTTTGCAGTCTGCAAAACGGAATGAGACTGGGAATAACGGCGCCCACAGCAGAAATTGATGCGGCAAAAAACAGGATGATTCTGCAATGTGTAATCGTGTTGACAGTTTTTCTTGCGTTGTCGGTACTGCTGACGGTGCTAATGACGCGCCGGATAATCCGTCCCTTAAAGGAGCTTAACGAGGCAGCCAAAAAAATTGCCGAGGGAGATCTTTCGATTGCTCTGACCCATCAGACCAAGGATGAAGTTGGAATGCTCGCAGACAGTTTCCAACAGACCGTCAATCATTTGCAGAAGTACATTAACTACATTAACGGTCTTGCTTACCGGGATGGACTGACCGGAGTAAAAAACAAGACTGCTTATCAGGAAACCGTCATCAGGCTGGAGGAGCAGACCCGGATTGGCAGACCGCAGTTTGCCGTTGTAGTATTTGATATCAATGGCTTGAAGGAAATCAATGACACAAACGGCCATGATTTTGGCGATATGCTGATTATTGACGCCTGCAAGATTATCTGCAAGGTATTTAAACACAGTCCGGTCTACCGCATTGGAGGCGACGAATTTGTAGTGATTTTAGAAGATGCAGATTACCAGCACTATAATGAGCTGCTGGTACGGTTTCAGGGGGCGCTGGATGAGTTTAACCAGTACGCGCGGTCTGACGGACAGATTTCTATTGCCAGAGGAATTGCTCTTTATGAGGAAGAAACCGATTTGACCTTTGGCGATGTTTTCAAGCGGGCGGACGAATCCATGTATCAGAATAAAGCGATTATGAAACGACAGAACGCAAAAGTAAAAGTGACAGATAGAGTATAGGAGGCAAACGCGTCATGGTCATTGCAGCAGTTGATCCCAATAAAAAGGATTTAGCAAAACTGGTGAGATATTTAAGAATGGTTTTTCACGGATGCGAGGTCGTAATGTTCTCTGACCCAGCATTTGCTGAACAATACATAAAAGATAATCCCATTGATGTGCTTTTCACGGAGATTCCCATGCTTGGGCTGACGGGACTAAGACTGCAGGTAAAATGTGAAGCCGTTCAGCCTGGCGTGCTGACCGTGTTTACCACCGCAACAGACACCTATGTTGGCGAGGCGCTTAAGTCCCGTGCACATGGATATATTATAAAGCCAGTGACAAGAGAAGCGATCCGGGAGTCATTGAATGATACGAAATACAGTTCCAGGCAGCAGGGAGGCATTTAATAAAAGAGGTGTGATTGTGATTGTGACTGTATGATCAAATAGAATACGGAATACCGAGGCTGTGCTATGAATTTAAGAAAACAATTATTTACATCGTTTCTCATGCTGGCAATGCTGCCACTGGCCGCGGTGGGCATATATATATTTGCCACAAATCTCATACTGGCCTTTGATCTGCATGAACAAAATCTGCGCGATTCCACACAGATTCAGGCAGAGCTGGTGGAAGAAAATATCAACCGGCTTATGGTGCGAGCCAGAAAGTTTGTGTCATCCCAGGAGGTAAAACGCGTCTGCGGGGATAACTCGCACCGGGGGGAAGGCACTATCAGTGAATTATCAGATGATATTCTGAACTTTACGGATGAAACGCTGGACAATGTGGCTATTTTTGCCCTTTTAGACCTGGAGGGAGAGATTATCTACTCTTCCGGTTCTGTCAGCGACAGCCGCGTGCTAAAGGCCAATCTGCCAACGCTGTCACAGTTGGAGCAGCAGCTTGTAAGCGAAATCCCGTTTACAGACCCAGGCAACAGCCTTGTGATTTATACGCCGGTGCAGGAAAACAAAACTGCCGTGGGAACATTAGTCATCGTGTGCCGGACGGATTATTTTTTAAAACTCATCAGCAGCCACCGCCAGTTGGAATCCTCCAACGCCCTGATTTACTGCAGAGAACATCATCAGATCATTACCTCAAAACAGGACGTGTCTGGCTCTCTGTCGGAATTGGATCTGAAAGTGGGAGAGGAAAGTCGGGGGGGCCTGCTTTGCAAAATGAATGACCAGTACAATCTGGCCTATTACCAGAGTCTTTCAAAGACACCCTGGGTCCTGGTAAGTACTGTAGATACAGCGCAGATTTTCTCCAAGGTAAAGAACTATGGACTGATTAACATAGCAGCGCTGCTGACGGTATTCTTCATAATTATCATCCTGTCCAGAAATCAGAGCAGAAAGATGCTGTATCCGTTGGATCAACTGCTCGGGGCTGTAGAAGAATTTTTTCTGAATGGAGCGACAAAATTCCCCGAAGCAGATATAGACCCTAAAACTGAAATTGGGTACCTGGCCGAAAAATTCTCTAATCTGTCAGATGAGATGACACTGGTTCAGGATAAAATCAGGGAGAGCAACTACCTTTATGCTGCGCTGCTCATGGCAACCTATGAATTTCGCATTGTTATTGATTTTCAGGCGGACACTGTAGAATGCTCTTCCGGGAGACTGTCGGCACGGATTGATGATATGCAGGGCCGGACGGCGTCAGAACGGGTGCTGGCACTGTTTTCGGAAGAAGGGCAGGATATATCGCCGGATACTGTCCTGTATCGTATTGTATGCGGAAAGCTGACGGAACCAATGGAGACGGAAACCTGCTTCAGCATAAAAGAAAATGAAATAAGAAAATGGTACCGGGTAGTAGCGGTTCCTGTCATTCAGGGAAGTGCCGTCTGGAGGGCAGCGCTTCACTTTGAGGATATTACGGATAAGAAGCTGGAGGAATTACGGCTGATTCAATCCTCGCAGACAGACCCGCTCTGCGGGCTTTACAATAAGACGGCATTTCCGCTGCACTGCAAGCTGTCAAGAGAGGGACGGCAGGATGCTGTGTTTTTTATCGATCTTGACAAATTTAAGCAGGTTAATGATACTCTGGGACATGCGGCAGGCGATGAGGCCTTAATATCTACGGCACAAGCCATTCGCGCGCAGTTCCGTGAGTGCGATGTGGTTGGCCGTTTCGGAGGGGATGAATTCGTCGTATTTGCACCGTGCATCGGAAGAGAGATGGCAGAGCAAAAGGCGGAGCGGTTGGTGCAGGCGGTCTCTTTTCTGCTGGATGCGCCGCCCGACGGTCAGATCCATCTGACAGCCAGTGTCGGAGTTTATATGGTAACGCCGCCCGAAACACTGGATGATGCCGTGAGGCGCGCTGATGAAGCCATGTACCGTGCGAAAGAAAAGGGCCGCTCCCAGTACTGCATCATGTAATATAATAGAAAAGTGAGAGGATAAGAAGTCTATGAAAAAACGAATCAGCAGATTACTGTATTTTTTGATGCCGGTGGTTTTCCTGTTGGGAGGATGCGGCACACAAAAAGAGGATATGGTTCCCATCAAGGTGGGAATTACCGATGACATTGTATCTTTAGATGTGGCCGGTACCAAAGATATTTTATCCGAGACTGTAGGGCGCTGCGTATTCTCCACCCTATATACCTTTGATGAAAAGCTCAACCTGTCCCCCTGTCTGGCTGAAAATGCGGAACAGGTCTCAGAACTGGAGTGGATCTTTAAGCTTCGAGACGATGTGAAATTTCATGATGGAACGCCGCTTGCTGCCTCAGACGTAGTATTCAGCATACACCGCGCCATGAACATCGAGAAAGCGGAGCAGTCTCTGCTGGTTATTGCAGATATCGAGGCGCTTAATGATAAGACAGTAAAAGTAACCACTACAGACCAGATGAACAACCTGCCGACACTTTTTGTGCGTACCAGTACCTCCGTTATGTCTGAAAAAGCCATGTCAAATCCTGACTACGACGTGAATAAGCCTGTAGGCTCCGGACCTTTCAAGGTGATAGAGCGCACAGAGAGGAAAGAGATCCGGCTGGAGCGGTTTGACGATTATTTTGGAGGTGCAGCCAAAAGCAGATATTTAAGCTTTGTGGTGGAACCATCCGAACCAAACAGTACGGCCATGCTTCTCAATGGAAAGCTGGATATCCTATACAGGGTAGCGGCCAATGACGGCGATTATCTGGATTTAAATGAGTCTGTGAATCTTTATCAGACAGACTCTACAAAGACAGAACTGCTGATTCTGAATCCCAGGGTGGCGCCCATAAACGATATCCGTGTCCGCCAGGCCATTGCCTGTGCGATTGACAAACAGAGTATTATCGATAACGTGCTTTCCGGCTTTGGCAAAGCGCAGAGCAGTATCATTCCTGCACCGATACTGGGATTTGCTGACTTCAAGGAATACTCCTATAACCCGGAAAAAGCCAGAGAATTGCTGGCACAGGCGGGATATCCAGATGGATTTGATTTTACCGTACTTACCTTTGATTCTCAGAGAAAAAAGCTGATGGAGTATCTGAAGATGGACTTTGCCGAGGTGAACATCAACTTGAATTACGAATTTTTAGAGCTGCAGGAATACCTTGATATTGTGGGCAAGGGGACTCAGATGGGCAGTATCATGAGTTGGACGAGCAACCCCGATCCGGACAGTACGCTGACACAGCTTTTTTCCAAAGCAGGCCATCCTACCGTGAACCAGAGCGGATTCACCAATCCCAGAGTGGAAGAGCTGCTGGAGCAGGGGCGTATGGAGACCAATACAGAAGCACGGGAGGCGATCTATCAGGAAGCAAATCAGATCATTGCAGGCAGCTACTATGCAGTCCCGCTTTACCAGCCGGCAGTTTTGGTTGCGGCGCGCGCTGACGTTGCAGGCGTCTGTGTAAATCCACAGGGTATTTTTGGCTATGAAAACCTTTATCGGAAGAATCAATAATAAAAATTGCAAAACATATTGACATTTTGTCCATTTATTGGTATTATAATGTAGCTGTGCGGGAGTGCTGGAATTGGCAGACAGGCAAGACTAAGGATCTTGTGGGTGAATGCTCGTGTGGGTTCAAGTCCCATCTCCCGCATGATAAGAGCGAAGGCTCAGGTGAGGATTTTGTGAAAGGTGAAAGCCTTTTATGAAATCCTTTTTTCGATTTACCGGTACAGCGGTATGCAGCAGGGAAAGGACAGTTTGATGGACAGGGTAAAGGGAAAAGGATCATTTGGTGATAAGATACGCAGGATGTGGCTCTCACTTCCCCTGCGCAAAAAGGTGGGCGCAATTACGGTGCTCGCCGCATTTGCGGTGTCATTCTCAATCCTGATGAACCTTGTGACCGCAGGCTTCGGTATGAACGGGTTTCGAAAGATCCTGGAGGACAATTCCCGCAGCGCTTCCTTTCAGGCGGCGATGGAGACGGAGAGCCGGACGTTTAAGACCATGATCCGGGACCGTTCAGAGGATAACAGAGCCGCTTACGACGAGGCGTGCAGTGCGGCAAGAAAGGCCCTGGAGGCTCTGCCATACGATTACGGCGAGATCGGTCGGGAACGTTTCGCAAAGACGTGGTCCGTGAAGAACAGCTACGATACGTATGAAAAGAGGAAGGCCGAGCTGCTTTCGATGTCTGAGGATGACCCTGAGTACGTTCAGAAGCTGTATGAGATCTATCAGATACAGAACTACATCAAGAGCTACGCCGGAAGCCTTCAGGAGATGAATGTGGCCGCGGGAATCCGGAGATATGAAAAGCAGATTCCGCTGTTTCTCCTGATTCCGGCGCTGACGATTCTCTGGGGATCGCTTGCGCTGGCCGCCGTCCTATGGCTGAATCGGTCGGTTGGCAGACACATTGTCAGGCCGGTGCAGGCGCTGGCGGAGGATTCCAGGCGGATCGCGGAAAATGATTACAGCGGTCCTCCCGTTTCAACGGAATGTGAAGATGAGATTGCGGATCTCGTCCGGGCGTTCTGCCGGATGAAATGTTCCACACAGGGATATATTGAGACGCTGAAAGAGAAGCACGAGGTCGAGACGCAGCTGGAGGCGGTCCGGCTTCAGATGCTAAAGAACCAGATCAATCCCCATTTTCTGTTCAATACGTTAAACACCATTGCCGGAGCTGCGGAGATGGAGGAGGCGGAGACGACAGAGAAGATGATACAGGCCATGAGCAGGCTGTTCCGCTACAATTTAAAATCGACGGCGTCCGTGATGCCCTTTGAGCGGGAAAAGAAGGTGGTGGAGGATTACATTTACCTTCAGAAGATGCGGTTTGGCAGCAGGATCCGATATACCTCAGACTGCAGCCAGGATACCATGGAGGTCATGATTCCGGTATTTGCCTTACAGCCGCTGATTGAGAATGCCATTGTCCACGGCCTTGCGGTAAAGCCGGAAGGCGGACGGCTCCATATCCGGTCCTGGATAAGGGGAAAACGAATCTTTATTTCCGTATCCGACACCGGAGCCGGGATTGCGCCGGAGCGGCTTGCAGAAATCCGGGAAGAGCTGAGGAACGGTGAGAGCCAGAAGCTGGGAATCGGAGTCAGCAATATCAGCCGGCGGATTAAGACCATGTATCCCGACGGAGAACTGCTGATCGACAGCAGAGAAGGGCGGGGAACTGTCGTGCGTATGGCGTTTACGGTAGCTGAGATGTAGGGAATTATGGTATGCGTGGGGACAGATAAACAGATAAACAGTGATGCAGAGATACCGAGATACAGAGATACAGAGAAACAGAGTACAGAGATACCGAAATAGAGGTCAGAAAACAAATGGGAAAGCGGGGAAAGAGCCATGTACCGGGTTTTGATAGCAGATGATGAAGAAATAGAAAGGCTGTCCTTCAGCAGGAAACTCAAAAAGTATTTTGGAGAGAGCTGTGAGGTCTTTCATGCGGAAAACGGCATGCAGGCGATCCTGGCGGTGGATAAGAACGACACACCCATTGTGATCATGGATATTGGAATGCCGGGGATGAACGGCGTGGAGGCGGCGGAGTGGATCAGAAAGAGCCATCCGGACTGCGTTATTATCTTTTTAACAGCGTATGACGATTTTTCCTATGCGAAGCGGGCGGTTTCCCTCCATGCGCTGGAATATCTCTTAAAGCCGTGTGATGACGAGGAGCTCATCCCGGTGATGGAGGAGGCCATGCGCCAGGTGGATCTATGCAGGAAAAAGGCAGAAAGCCCGGCGGGTGGAACGGGCTTTGCAGGAAGCAGTTTTGCTGCTGACGGGGGAGGCGGCAGAGGCAGGGAAGGCGGCACAGACGGGGAAGGCATCCGCAGTACCGAGGCCGGAAACGGCCGGGACG
>NZ_JBKVCZ010000154.1:12175-15041 GCF_046966825.1 Hungatella sp.
CCGGGACGCGGAGGACGACCCCGGTCAGGAACCGGAGAACGGGTACTCCAGAGTAGCTGCCGCCATCCGTGCCTATGTCAGGGAGAACTACAGCCGCGATATTTCCATGCAGGACGCAGCACGCGCCATGAACTATTCAGAGGTATATTTCTGCCGCCTGTTTAAGCAGTGCTTCGATCAGAATTTTACCGCATATCTGACCCATTTAAGGGTGAAGGAGGCGAAAAAACTGCTGGAGGACCCACGGGCCAATATTAAGGATGTGAGCAGAAGCGTGGGTTACAGCGATTCGAAATATTTCTCAAAAATCTTTAAGCGGATCACAGGTCAGCTGCCTTCGGAATATCGGGACGGTCTTCCATCATAGAAATAAAACACGCCCTAATGCTGGAAAATTGGGTAATATTACCCTCCTTAATGTCAATATTTTACTGTACACATTTAATCTCCATGGCTTTATAATGTTACTGTTAAGAAAATGTCAAGATCTTAACGATTTCGTAACACAAAAGCAGCCATGGAGATTTTTTGTTTCATGGGAAGGCTTTCCGGCACGCGAGTCCGGATTGCCCGACTCTTTGCCGGCTGTTTTTGCTGCCGGAGAGTATTCCGGCCGTTTCGAAGTATATACATACCTTGGAACGGGGATAAATAGTATGTGAACTATGTAATGTATGAGAAGGAAAGGAATGGAGAGCATTGAAAAAAATGATTAAAAAAGCAGCCGCTGTTTTAATGGCCGCGGCCATGGCGGTATCCTTGACCGGCTGTGGTTCCATCACTTCAGGAAAACGGATTATCCGTATTTCCCACGCACAGTCAGAGACCCATCCGGAGCATCTGGGACTACTGGCCTTTAAGGAATACGTGGAGGAACGGCTGGGGGATAAGTATGAGGTACAGATATTCCCGAATGAGATTCTTGGTTCCGCCCAGAAGGCGATCGAGCTGACACAGACGGGAGCCATCGATTTTGTTGTGGCAGGAACCGCCAACTTAGAGACGTTTGCAGATGTCTACGAAATTTTCAGCATGCCGTATCTGTTTGATTCGGAAGATGTATATAAAACTGTCATGGAAGACTCCGACTACATGGAACAGGTTTACGAGTCCACCGACGAGGCCGGATTCCGCGTCGTTACCTGGTATAATGCGGGTACGAGAAACTTCTATGCAAAAACGCCGATTCGTACTCCGGAAGACTTAAAGGGAAAGAAAATCAGAGTACAGCAGAGCCCGGCCAGCGTTTCCATGGTCAACTCCTTTGGAGCGGCGGCGGCGCCCATGGGCTTCGGCGAGGTCTATACCGCGATTCAGCAGGGCGTGATTGACGGCGCGGAGAACAACGAGCTGGCCCTGACGAATAACAAACACGGTGAGGTTGCAAAATACTACAGCTACAACAAGCATCAGATGGTACCGGACATGCTGGTTGCCAACTTAAAGTTTTTAGAGGGACTGAGCCCGGAAGAGTATCAGATCTTTAAGGATGCGGCAGCACTTTCCACGGAAGTGGAGATGAAGGAATGGGACAAGAGCATCGAGGAGGCGAAGAAGATCGCCACAGAAGACATGGGCGTGGAATTCATCGACGTCGATGTGGATGCCTTTAAGGAAAAAGTACTTCCGCTCCATGAGAAGATGCTGAATGACAATCCGAAAATCGGTGATTTTTACAAGCACATTCAGACCGTTAATGAACAGGCGAAAGGGGAAGAGTAAGAATGGAAGCACTGCATAAAATCAGAGAAGTCCTGATGAAGATTCTGGGACTGTTCATTATTTTCCTGTTTGCCATGATGACGATCATCGGCACATACCAGATTGTTACGAGATACTTTTTTAACCGGCCAAGCACCGTGTCGGAGGAGCTTCTGACGTATTCCTTCACCTGGATGGCTCTGCTCGCCTCCGCTTATGTGTTTGGAAAACGGGACCATATGAGAATGGGCTTCCTGGCCGATAAAATAACGGGAACTCCCAGAAAGGTACTGGAGACAGCCATCGATTTTCTGACCTTTGCGTTTGCGGCGGTCGTCATGGTTTACGGAGGAATCTCCATCACGAAGCTGACCATGATCCAGACGACGGCCTCCCTTCAGGTTCCCATGGGATACATCTACATGATCGTTCCGGTGACAGGAATTCTGATTATGTTTTTTAGCTTTACCAATGCCATGGACATGCTGCATGGCGATTTCAGTGAGAAGGGAGAGGCGAGAGTATGAATATAGCGGTTGCATGCGGACTGATTATCCTGGTCCTCTTAGTGATTATGCTGCTGGCCGGCGTACCGATTGCGGTGGCTCTGGCGGTTTCCTCTATCTGTGCGATTTTGCCGGTTCTTAATACGGGAGCGGCGGTACTTACAGGAGCACAGCGTATCTTTTCAGGAATCTCAGTGTTCAGCCTTCTCGCCATTCCGTTCTTTATCCTGGCGGGAAATATCATGAACAAAGGCGGAATCGCGATCCGTCTCATTAATTTTGCAAAACTGTTTACCGGAAGAATTCCGGGAGCGCTGGCTCATACCAATGCGGTTGCCAACATGCTGTTCGGAGCGATATCCGGTTCCGGTACCGCGGCGGCCTCCGCCATGGGTTCTATCATCGGACCGATCGAGGAGGAAGAGGGATACGACCGTGATTTCTCGGCGGCGGCCAATATTGCGACGGCGCCAACCGGCCTGCTCATTCCTCCAAGCAACGTTATGATTACCTTCTCCTTAGTCAGCGGCGGAACCTCCGTTGCGGCGCTTTTCATGGCGGGCTATATCCCCGGCATCCTGTGGGGCCTTGCCTGTATGGCCGTTATTTTCTATTTTGCGAAAAAACGCGGCTACCGCAGCACCAGGCGGTATTCCATG
>NZ_JBKVCZ010000155.1:0-15015 GCF_046966825.1 Hungatella sp.
ACTTGGGCCAGTTCATCAATCACCGCCTGTACAATATGCTCCTGATACCCCTTCTGAAATGGTTTGAATCCCACCGCAGTCGAGAGCAGGGCATAAGCATTCTTATACAGATAGAGATTCACATGCTTCTCAAACCCTTGAGTATTCCTAAATATCAGTTCCTGATTCTCCTTTAACGCTCCGTAAGGCTTAAACACCTCCGGCGCCGCGTAGTCTCCGAGAGCCAGCGGAATACAGCCATTGCACGCCCGGTTCAAATACCCGTCTCCATAGGCGAGATAGAGGAGAGACGTCGTGCCGGCATTGTAATTCCCCTTCAATTCCTTTTCGTAGGAGCGGCCGAAGCTGGTCATCACGGCTCCCTTGTGGGCATTCACCCGGAGTGAGTAGAAAATCATATCCAGAGCCCGTTTAGCCTTCTGATGGAATTCGCTTCCGGGCTCCGTCAAATTATAGAGTGTGCCCAGGCCCAGCACGTCTACCGGAATATAGGCGTTGGAGTTCCATTCGGTAATAAATTCTTCGAAGAAGCCCTCAAACCACTCACGAAGCAGCTCCTCGCCTCTGGCGCTCACCTCCCGCCCGGTTTTCCCGCTGCCTGTGAAGGTTCTGTGCGGAAGCCAGCTTCCCGCCAGATACTGGCAGCAATGGAATAAAAGCGCGTGATTCTCACTGAAAAACCACATCACGTCATCTCCCGGCTCATCGATCCAGTACCGGAAGCCGCACATGGCAAGCTCCAGCTCCTCCCGCATCTTCGGCGACAGACGTTCATAAAATGTATGGTAAATATACAGCATAATAATAAAATGGAAGTCCGAACAGTCCTTTCTCGCCCATACGCCTGGAAGTTCCGTGAGAAGGATCCGCTCCGCACGTTCCATCTCGCGGCCCAGCTTTAAGAGCGCAGCCGCCTTGTATGTATTTTCCGGCGCATACTCTGTGATCACCTCCAGGATATGGCGCTTTCTCTCCTCCAGATCCGCCTCGTGATACTCTAAGAATTCTTTTCGGACCAGCTGATTTCCAATCTTACGCTTCAGAGAAATCCCCTGATGGTTTGCACATGCCGTAAAGTAACAGTATCCCGGCGGGATCTCATCCGACTCGAAAAGCTCCAGAACCTTCTGTTCCTGCTCCAGTTCATAGCGGAAGGTGCGTACCAGACTTTCCTGCCCCTCCATTTTCTCGATAAATTCACCTGGGGCAACTTCAACCGTGACAGGCAGAGGACAGGAAAATGGATTCGATATATTTAGCTTCACCGTCTCACTGATATACGCTTCCTTATCAAAATACATCTGATCCAGCATATTTTCCATCCGCCCAATCACGTCTGCATCCACTTCATCCCTCACCGGCACCAGCATGGTAAGCGACGCGTCTCCCAGGCGTTTTAAGCGGAAATAGTAGTCCGTGTCCCGCTCCGCCAGATCATCGAGGCAGACCAGAAGCCGGTTTTTTCCCGCCTTAAGCGGCAAAACGACCGTCGTCTTCTTCACCATGTTCCTTGTAAATGGGGTAAAGTCCGTGACAAACGCCCCATCCACCCAGATTGTAACACCGCCGCAGGTTTCCAGCTCAAACTCCACATCACAGTCCGTCTCCGCCTCCAGCAGTACATAACTGTACATGCGCAGCCAGGTCGGACAGTAATAGAATCCAGATCCATCCACGCCCGTGTTGCCAAACGGAAAGTACGGAATGAGCGGGCGCGTCTGCCCGAAGACCTCCACATTTTTCCCGTCCGCGGCCCCGTCAAGCTCCAGATAATCCGGCATATTCTCCTGCCTCTTCCTGACAAACTCTTTTCTGCACGGATTTTCATGGATTGCAAATCCCTTTTTCAGCCACTCATTCACCCGGCCGTGCAGCTTCACCTTGTCAAACTGCTGAACCTCCGTGAAGACACCGGCGGTCAGAAATCGGTTGACATAACCTTCCGCAAACAGCGGATATTCCAAGTACTTCATAGCAGACCCTCCTCTTATTCCTTTACTCCTCCGGCAGTCATGCCGCCGATAATATATTTCTGAAGCGTTACAAATACAATAATCACCGGTATCATCGAGATCACGGACATGGCCAGAAGGCTGTTCCAGTCCACAGAATACTCACCCGAATAGTTGGCCAGGGCCAGTTGGATGGTATAGCGTTCCTTTCCGTTAATTACCAGCTTCGGCCACAGATAGTCGTTCCATCTCCACATGAAGGAGAAAATACAGAGAACCGATATGACCGGCTTTGCCATGGGAAGCATGATCTTTAAGAGAATATTAAACTCCGACGCGCCGTCGATTCGGGCCGCCTCCATATAGGCGTCGGGAATCCCCACATAGTACTGGCGCACCAGGAACACCGCCGTCGGGGATGCGACCGCCGGAATGATAAGCCCCCACAAATTATTGTATAGATGAGTCGCCACAATCACCTTGAAAATGGGGATCATAATGACTTCCAGCGGTACCATCAGCGTCGCAAGGACGATTCCAAACAGGATTTTGTCCCCCTTGAAATGGTACTTGGCAAATGCATAGCCGCTCATCACATTTACCACTATAGTCAGAAATGTGGCCACAAGGCTGACAAATACCGTGTTGAAAAAGTATATGCCAAAGTGGCCTTCCGCCATGGCCTTTGTGTAGTTATCCAGAGACGGATTCTTCCCCAGCAGGCTGGGCGGCCAGGAAAACAGCTCGCCGACGCTCTTAAAGGAAGAGCAGATCACCCAGACTACCGGCATCAGAAACAAAAAGGTCAAAACCAGAAGAAGAATCCATTTGAGCCCCTCTGTACAAATTTTCTTTGTTTTAGTCTGCATCCTGCTCACCTCCCTGATTCAGTTTGAACTGAATAATCGTAAACAGTGCCAGGATAAGAAACAGCGCCATGGTCATCGCACTGGCATAGCCCATCTTATTCTTTTCGAAGCCCGTCTCTTGGATCATCTGCACCATGAATTTCGTAGCCCCGGCCGGACCGCCCTGGGTCAGGGAATATACGAGGGGATACGTCTTGATGATCGATACCGTGGATAAAACCAGCACCAGAAGGCTGGTAGGTTTCAGCAGAGGAAGCGTGATGAACCGAAACTGCTGCCACGCGCCTGCACCGTCGATTCGGGCCGCCTCGTAGTATGTCTCAGAGATCGCCTTGATTCCCGACACGAACATGACCATGTAGTAGCCTGCCATGCTCCAGACCGTGACAAAGATCACGACTCCCATGGCATTGTTCGGATCAGTCAGCCATTTAACCGGCGTCCGGTCCATGGCAGTCAGCAGGTAGTTGACCAGGCCGAAATCTTCTCCCAGCAAAAAACGCCAGGTAAGTCCGACGATGATCGTGGAAATCATGGTCGGCCAGTAGAACACCGCCCGGAAGAAATTGCTTCCGCGAATCCCTCCAGTCAGCAGAACCGCCAGTCCGAGGGCCGCCACATAGACCGAGGGGACGGATACCAGAGTAAATATAAGCGTCCTCACAAACGAGTTCCAGAAGCTCTTATCTCCAAAAAGCGTCACATAGTTTTTTACTCCCACAAATACCTGGGGATTCACGCCATCCCATTTCGTCAGCGATATCCACAGGCCGTTCAGCGCCGGAAAAAACAGAAACAGGCCGAAGATAATCATGGTCGGAGCCAGTAAAAGATACGGGAATATTTTCTGCTCAAAGCTCTTCATTTCCAGGTCCTCCTTTTATTTTTTATTATTATAACACTATTTTTTTTGTAAAAATCTTGTTTTCTTATGCAAATATAACAAGATATTGTCACCAAGAACGTTATTTTTTTAACATTTGCACGAACAGAGCGTCAGGCTCACTTAAACTCCAGTACCGGCTCCGGGATGTTTCAGCAGCTACATTTTTTACGGGTGTGCAGAACTCACAGCGTTTTTTCGTTTCACAGAGCAGGCTTTTCTATAACGAAAAAAGTGACAGGTGATTTTTCGCAATCACCTGTCACTTTTTCAATTAAAACCCTCCCCCAGCATTTTCAACTCAGCATTCTCCATTCTTCATTCCCGTTCCAGCCTCCTCATGAATACAAAATACGGTATGACAACGACCGGCAGGCTGGCAAGTGCCGCGACTCCGTCGGGCAGACACATACCAACCAGCCCCAGCACCGGAACAAGCAGCGCTACCGTCAGCCACCTTGCGGCAATTTGCAGAAACGCAGCTATCATAGGATATACCGCATGCCCAAGCGCCTGGACGGCTCCTCTGTAGAAATGCATGGGCACCATGAAAAAAATAGAAACGCACTGTACATTCAAATACACTCTGGCCGCGCGATAGGCTTCTTTTAAATCAGCAGGATCCTGATTTTTATTCAGGAACAGCCCGATCAGGGAATCTCCGAACACAAGCAAAACAAGGGCCAGCCACGCCGCAAAGAGGAACGCAAACACAGTCATGCTTTTCATCCCTTTACGGATTCTGACCATTTTCATGGCCCCCAGATTTTGTCCTACAAAAACACTGATGGCTGAGCAAACCGCTTTCTCTACCGTTTCCAGCAAGCAGTAAATTTTTTCCCCCGCATCGATTCCCGCCGCCACAATGGCGCCGCAGGAATTAATATAGCGCTGCACAATTACCCCTCCCGCCGAGATCGCAATACTGTTAAAAAGCATGGGAATCCAAAGTGCGGAAGTCTCTCTGAGTATGCGCGGGTTCCACTTCCAACTGTTTCTCGTAGTACGAAACGGTTCTTGCCTTACCGTCAGAAACAACACCAGAACAGCCGCAGCCGTCTGCGAAATCAGAGTCGCCCGGGCGGCACCGCAGACTCCCCAGTTCAGATCCAAGATGAAATACAAATCAAGGGCAACATTGAGTATTGCCGAGAGCACGACAGCAGCAAACGGTCCCTTACTGTTTCCCGCCGCCCTCAAAAACGCACAGGCCATATTATAGATCAGCCCAATCGGAATCGAGACTGATGCATACCAGAGATAAAGTCTCGCATCTTCATAGATATTTTCCGGAATATGCAGGAGGCGCAGCACAAAGTCAAGAGAAAGACACGACAGCAGTGTCAGGGAAAGTCCTGCTGCCAGAACAAATTCAATACCGGCTGCCACCACTTCTTTGAATCCGGTCCGGTCTCCCGCGCCAATCCTTCGGGATGCCACAATGCCGAACCCCATCGTGCAGTCCATGCAGACGCCCAATATCGCCCAGCGCACCCAGCCGGTGCCTCCGATCGCCGCCAGCGCATTCAGATTAACAAACCGCCCGACAATAACCGCATCCGTCAGAGAATATAACTGTTGGAACAGATTTCCCAGGATTATCGGCAACGCAAAGTACATAATACAGCCTACTGACGATCCCGTCGTCATATCAATCACTTTACCGCGAGCACGCACAGACCACTCACCGCCTTTCACCAAACGCAATCTCTGTTTCAGCCAGTCCTGGAGCGTATATCTCCCGATTCCTTACACAGCACAGTTTCAGAAAGCGCTTTCCAGTTTTTACGCTCCGCCTCCGCAGGATCTCCGTAATAAGCTTCATACTCCAGCTCCTGGGTCAGGTATCCTGCATATCCGTATTTCTCCATACATTGAACCATTTCCGCAAGCGGAAAGTCCCCGTCTCCCCAAATAAGATGATCATAGGTACGCTTTTTCATAAATCCATCAATAAAATGCATATGAATCAGATCTTTTCCAAAAGCCTGAAACCATTCCTCCAGGGTTTCTCCCGCAGCATAAACCGCGACCGTATCAGCCATCGCTTTCAGATTTGGCGTATCGGCCTGTCGGATGAGCTCCCTGGTATGCACAAGACTGTCTGCAATATTCGTCTCATCGGCAGTCAGGGATTCAATCGCCATGGTAACCCCCTCTTGCCCGGCCACCCGTCCCAGCCGGTGCAAAAGTTCCGCCGGCCCTTTCACTGCCTCCTCAAAAGGGGTATCAACCTCACAGCAGCCGGAGTTTACGACGGCAATTCTTGCTCCCATAGCTGCTGCCGCTTTTATTCCATTCGAAAAAAACAGAAACGATTTATCCCGGTATTCCTTGTTCCTGTGTCCATACTGATACTGGTATGCCATGCTCGGGACACAGGCGCTCACAACTTTAAGCCGATGACCGCAGATCTGCTTCTTCTTTTCCAGGCACTGGAAATACCCCATTGTATCAATCCAGAAATGAGGAGATCCCAGCCAGAGCTCCAGGCTTCTTATCCCCGTCGCTTCCATACAGCTTAAAAAGTAATCAAAGGAATAAAATCGGTACATTTGATTCATCCCTGCAATCTGCTCCCGTTTCAGCATCTTAATGCTCCTCCTCTAAAAGTTCTCTTAAAACCCGTTCATGCTCCGAACTGATTAAAACAGGGTTCTTCTCGCAGGAGAACTCCGTAAAAAACGGGCTCAAGCCGCCCAGATAACCGTTTTTCATGATATCACCCAGATATTGTCTCATCGGCAGACAGCCATCTCCTATTTTGCAGCTTCCCATTTCACTGGCATCTGCGAAATGAATATGTACCAGTGTGTCCTTCAGTTCACCAAGCCATTCCCGCAACGTATATTTGCTGAATAACAGAATTTCCGTTTCAAAAAAACACTTTACGGAAGGATTCTTTATTTTCTCCATCAGCCTTCTATATTCAGGCAGATCTGCGGCAAACACATTGCTCCCACCTACCACGAGCGAAATGTGATAATCCGCCGCATATTCCGCCAGGTTCTCCATATTTTCAGTAAATATCTCTTCGGCCTGTTCCCAGTCTCCATCCCTGATCACAGCAGGGACATAGATCAGCATTCTGCCCGCGCCAAGAACTGCGGCAGCCTTTATGCATTCTTCATAATAGGAAAGCGACCACGCCCTCACCTGCGAGTCACCGCTTCCCAGATTGTAGCGATACATTTTGGGTGTAAATGTACTGCAGACTAGGTCGTATTCATCCAGTATCCATTTCATCTTTTCCGCATCCTGATATCCATGGTGATCGATAAAGAGCTGAGGCACCGCTCCCCATATTTCTACACGTTTTTTCCCCAGAAAGACCTGATCCCGGCAGAACTCCCGGAAATCAAGCCTCGTATAATGCCGGTTGCAGCCTTCCAAACAGATCTTTTCCAACTTCTCCTCCTTAAAAACCTTTTCCCTTTAAAACAGGGGCTGCTGAGTATGCTGCAGCGGCCCCTGTTCCCTTACGTCTGATTCTCTGTATTCATTACTTCTCGTCTTTCACCAGCATGTGTTTGCCAAGTTTTCTCTCAAGCACACCCTGAAGCTGGCTTAGAACGGTACTGTAAATCAAGTAAATAACGCCTACCTCCAGATAGATCCACAGCGGTTCAAAGGTAACCGCAACAATCTGCTGGCCAATCTGGAACACTTCGCGAACCGTCAGAATGGCAGTCAGAGAAGTATCCTTTACCAGGCTGATGAACATATTTCCCAGAGAAGGCACTGCAATAAGGGCCGCCTGTGGGATAATGACATTCGACAGTGTCTGAAACTTTGACATCCCCAGTGCATGACAGGCTTCCCACTGCCCTTTGGGAATCGAGGTTAAAGCGGCGCGGATAATCTCCGAATCATAGGCGCCTTCACTGATCGTCAGACCGATAATGGCAGATACAATAGGCGAAAACATGATTCCAACTTTGGGCAGACCATAGAAAATTACGAACAGCTGCACAATCATAGGAGTTCCGCGTATGACCCAGACATAGAACTGTGCCGTCTTCGACAACAGCTTGTTCTTTGAAATTCTGCACATGGCGGTGACAAAAGCGAGAATCATACCTAAAGCAAACGAAACCAGCGTCAGCGGCACTGTCATCTTCAGGCCAGCTTTCATCAGCGGCCAAAAAGAACTTATCAAAAGCTGTATAATTCGTTCCATACCAGTCCCCCCTACTTTTGATACAGGGAAATATTATCTGCGACATCCTGGCCGAAATACTTAACCGCCAAATCGCGGCAATAGCCATCATCCAACATTTCCTGTAAAATTTCGTTGATCTTCTCGGTCAGTGTAACCTTATTCTTCAGAATCATGCCATAGCTATAGGCCTCCTCAGGCGTAGGATATTCATACTTCGCAGCAACCTTTACCGGAGTATCCGGTTTTTCTGCCATATAGGTATTGATGGCAATCTGCGAGTTCACAGAACAATCGACACGATGCTGAACAATCAGCTCCATAGCCTGCTCCAGTGATGCATTGGTTAATTCTGCACCATACTGCTTGGCGATAGCGCCGTAATCTCCGGTCAGTGCATTGGCGCTCAGCTTTCCAGTTAAATCATCCCAGGATTTGATCTCACTGTTGTCATCTGCAACCACTAATACGATTGGATCCTCGCGGTAAGGAATCGTTCCCACACAGTCAGGCGCGGACTCCAGATTGGCAAGAGTACAGCCGCAGAATACAACATCATACCGGTTTGCCTGCAGTCCTGCAATCACGCCGTCCCATTGGTTGGCAATACTCCACTCTACCTTAACGCCCATCCTCTTCGCAATTTCTTCTACGATTTCAACCTCATACCCAACAAGGTCACCCGTAGCCAGGTCGTTATAAATAAACGGATTCCAGTTTCCCTCCGCGCCTGCGCGCAGAGTCCCTCTGTCCAGGACAGTCTGCAGCGAATTATCCGCGCCCCCGTTTTCCGCACTGTTCGCCTGCGTTTTCGAACCGCATGCAGCCAGCGACACTGCACTTATTACTGCCAATAATACAGCTATTGTTCTCTTCATAGTAAATCCCCCATTTGTATACTATAAAACCTTCTTTAAAAAACGCTGTAATCTTTCATTCCTGGGATTGGCAAAAAACTCTCCCGGTGCCCCTTCTTCCGTGATCACGCCTTCATCAATAAACACCACCCGGTCCGCTACTTCTCTGGCAAATCCCATTTCATGCGTAACAACGATCATGGTTGTCCCGTCCTGGGCCAATGTCTTCATAACATCTAATACTTCTCCCACCATCTCCGGATCCAGTGCGCTGGTCGGCTCATCGAACAGCATCAGATCCGGTTTCATCGCAAGCGCTCTGGCGATCGCAATACGCTGCTGCTGTCCGCCCGAAAGCCTGCCCGGATACGCATCCGCTTTATCCTCCAGCCCCACAATTTTCAGCAGGTCCTTCGCCCGTCTCTCAGCTTCGTCCTTTTGCTTCTTTTGAACCTTGATCGGAGCCATCATGATATTTTCCAGTACGGTTCGGTGAGGAAACAGGTTAAACTGCTGGAACACCATCCCAAGTTTCTGAATTTTCTGGTCCACTAAAGGCCCTTTGCCGATCATATCCACACCTTCAAAGTAGATATGTCCCCCAGTGGCTGCCTCCAACTTATTAATACAGCGAAGAAATGTACTTTTTCCCGATCCGCTCGGTCCAATTACGCAAACCACCTCGCCCTTCTCAACCTTCGTATTAACGCCTCTCAGTACTTGATTCTCTCCAAAACTTTTTGTCAGGCCTTCCACTTCCAGCAACGCTGCCATATGATCCCCTCACCACCCTATTCATTCTCTTTATGTTCTTTAAGAATATCGTCATCATGGATATAACCGTTGATTGCCAGTTCAAACCACACATAGTCAATGCACTGCCCCTCAGGCGCTTCACTTCCATGAGGAGAACCGATTTCGGTAAACGTGATATCACCGCTTTCAACATTCACGGTCTCATCCGCGGCATGATAAGTGAAACTGGACCCCGGCATATTTAAGTACCACTGCAGAAGGTCTTCGTGAACATGGGTACCGATAAACGTAGGTCCTTTTCCACAGTTCCAGCCCATGCTATAGCGTCCAAGATATTCATGTTCCAGAACCATATGGCTTTTAATATTGGAACCGGCGTCCCCGGTAAAGCCTTCCGTATATTCCCAGGAATCTTTCAGCAGACGGAAGCGTGGCAGGACAATATGATCAATCTTCATTCTCTCCTGATCCCATCTGGTCATTTCACCCACGATGTGAATGTAGGTCAGATCTTTTGTTCCGGCTTTTATAAGCACTTCATCCTTGTTGAAATTCGGTACAAATACAGCCCGGTCATCAATACGATAGGCCTCTGCGTCCGTAGTTATGTAACCATTTCCTGCTATAAACAGAAAAATCTGCATTTTTTCTTCAAACGCATATACTGCGGGCTTCAATGCGGTCCCTGCCTTCAAAGTACAACGATACATAGCAATCTCATCGCATATTCCTGGAAGAACCTCCTCTTTTGCCAGCCCGTTCACATAGTCTGTCGGATTGTAATCTTTACCCCTGGAAATCAATACCTTTGCCATTGCTTTCTTCTCCTTTCAATATATATATTATTTTGCCTCATAGCTCTGTGGGTTGATCTTCTTTTCTTCCACCCAGTGCTCAAACCAGATATAAAAAACAGTCTTTCCAGGATCTGCGATCAGAGAATGATCCAGACCGGCCGTCACATAACTGAAATCCCCCTCATAATGATTTACCGTTTCCTCTTCAACTGTAAAATGGAAATCAGACCCCGGCAGGCAGTAATTCCACTGCGCCACCTCTGCGTGGCCTCTCTCTTTCGTCCCCTCGCCTTCCGCTTTTACAACCCCCATAAGCACTCTGGCAAGATTGCCGTCAGCGATGACCGTCCAGCTCTGGGTATGCGGTCCCTTACAGCTCTGGTCATAAGGCTCGCATTCTGAAAAGCGTTTAAAGCTCGGAAGAACCATGTGCGTATCCTCGTATGCCGCCCGATCCGATTCCAGCATATCGATAACCCACAGTACAATCTCCATGTCTTCTGCTGCATAAATTGAAAACTTCTCATGATCAAAATCAGGAATGTAAAAACTAAGTTCTTCAATGTTATAAGCTTTTTTCTCTCCGCATATGTAACCAGTACCACTCGTAAAGCTGAACACCTGTATTTTATCCGAATATCTTTCCGGTTCTGCCGTATGCCCCGCCTTCAGCAGACATTTGTACGTTTTTACCAGCGGATAAACGCCTTTCAACACCTCCGTTCTGGCGTATCCATCATGAAATTCCAGTGCAATGTCTTCTCTTTTTGTAATATCGATTGCCACAATTCCCCTTCCTTTCTCCAGGTTTCCGAGACCTTTCTCTTCTCCTTTTTTACTTTTCATTTTTAGTTTTATGTAACTAGTTTCATTTGTTATGATTGTATTCTATAACCTATTTTTCTTTTTGTCAATATGTTTTGTATATTTTATTGTTATTTTAAATTTTTCATCGTGTTTTAATATGCATTTTTACCATTAATATTTTATTCAAAATTGATTTTTAGTCAATCATGGCAGCAGCCGAATGTAACTAGTTATCAATAATCTTACTGGATTTTTTGCATTTTGCATGTTATAATATGGATGTTTCTATATTTCGTAATGAAATGCCTGCCAGAGTCACAGGCAAACCATGCGGGTATATCAGCCGGGCTCGCTGCCTGCGGAAATAAATGTGAGGAATTATATCTTCTATGAATATTAAAGACATTGCAAAACTATCCGGAGTATCTGTTGCAACGGTCTCCAGAGTAATTAACAACCAGCCGAATGTACGGCCGGAAAAGCGTGAACTGGTTTTGTCTGTTATGGCAGACCATGGTTATACCCCAAACATTTTTGCTCGTGGTTTGAATGCCAAATCGACCAAAAGTATTGGTATTCTGTGTTCCGAACTGGACGATATCAACCACGCAAAAATTCTCTCTCTGCTGGAAAAACAGCTGCGCGAACACGGCTTCAGCTCTTTTCTGTGCTGCTCAGGAGAATACCGCCCTTATCAGCGGGAGCATTTTGAATTTTTAATGGCAAAGCAGGTGGATGCGATCATCGAAATCGGTTCATCTTACGGAGATGCCAATGATCTGGAGGTCTACAGAGAAGTTTCAGAGCAGGTTCCGCTTATTATCTTAAATGGCTTTGTAGATGTTCCAACCGTCTACAGCATCCGCTGTGATGAACGAAGCGCTATCTGCAATCTGGTCGAAGAGCTGTATAAGCGGAATTGCCGCCATATCTACTATCTGGAGGACAATACCACCTTCTGTGCTGTCGAAAAGAGGAATGGATTTCTGGAAGGCGTAAACAAATGCAACCTGAAAGCAACTTCCAAATGCATTACAATTCCGATTTACAGCAATGAGATCCTGGATGCACAGCAAAAAATTGAACGGCTCATCCGGAACGGACGGCGAATTGACGCCATACTTTCCGCAGATGATCTCCTGGCTGTCGGCGCCCTTCAGGCTCTGAATGCCGCCGGTTTAGGCATCCCGGTAGTCGGTTTCAACAACTCTGACTTTGCCTTTGCCTGCACTCCGCGCCTGACAACGGTCGACAACCAGAGAGAATTCCTATGCACAAATGCAATCAATACGCTTATGAGTCTTCTGGACGGCAAGGACGCCGCTCACCATATCATTGTATCTCCAAAACTGATTGAGGGAGAGACCTTCAAGCTGCAGGCTTAGAAAAAGAGAATGCAGCAGACATGTCATGATATCTTAACACGTCTGCTGCATTCTCTTATACTTTCCCTCCAGTTTATTCTATTTCTCCTGCATCCATTCAGCCCGGACCTGCACCTCCGAAATATATTCAGCCGGATCCGCGGATATATGGACATCGATCCACATCAGATCCATAAACGGCGGTTTCAGGACAATCCGATGTTCGGCGGCGTATGCCCTTATGATATTGGCCTGACGGAGGCTGTCTGTCACCCCATGGTAACAGACCGATAAATAGGTCCCGCCGGGTATGTCAATGTCTCCCTCCTCATCAAACATGACCGCGCTCTTAAAAAGCGCATTATCGCCATTACTGCCATGATCATCATCTTCAGACATCACGGAAGCCATCCGGTTATTTCCAATCATATAAATTTTTCTGTGATTCTGCGCCAGAAGCTGCATCATCAAAAGATCCATATCTTCGTCTGTACTGTAATCCTTACGGATCTCAAAGGCTTTTCTGGGTTCTAATTCCAGAGACCTCACTTTTCCAATCTCAAGTGCCTGGGCCTGCCTGATGGTTCTCACCTGCTCCTGTACCATTTTTTGCAGATTCGTCCATTCATTTATTTTTTCGGCAATCACCCCCAGCTCTTCACAAAGCAGCTCCTGAGTCGTCTCCACCGTATGATTTTGAAAGTAATCCCTGATTCGGGTCACCGAGAAACCGAGATTCCTCAGATTCGTTATTACATTCATTCTCCAGATACTCTGACTGTCATAATACCGGTATCCGTTCTGGCCGCGAATCGGCTCCAGGATCCCTTTCTCCTCGTAGTAACGAAGCGTATCCACTCCCAGATGATACATTTTGGCGATTTCCCCTATAGTATAATACCTCTCCTTTGTCATTCGATAGTTCCCCTTGTCCGGTTCCATACAAACAATCCCCCTATCTGCATTTTGTACATTTGGCATTTCTGTTCTTACTTTATCACAGAATTTCGGTTTTTACAAAATATTATCAAGGCCCTTCTTTAAGGCTTGACTCTGGGACAATACCAGGGTTTATACTGAAAGCACAAAATTTATGGCAATATTTTCAAGTAAAAAAGTGAGGTTATAGTATGAATCTGGACGGCAAATCTTTAAAAAGCAGCTTTATCCGCTACATCATTCCATCCATTCTGGCACAGTGGGTCTATTCACTCTACTCCATGGTAGACGGCATGTTCGTGGCAAAAGGGGTCAACGAAATCGCACTTACCGCGGTAAATCTATCCTACCCGTTTGTTGCGTTTCTCTTTGCGATCTCCCTTCTGTTTGCAGTGGGAGCTTCCACCATTGTCTCGATACTGCTGGGGGAGAACCACCATCAGCGGGCCTGCGAGGTATTTACGCAGAATATTGTTCTGCAGGTAATCTTTTCGCTGGTGATTGCACTTCTGGTCATGTTGAACCGGGAGTCCTTTGCCCGTTTTTTAGGTGCGCCGAACCAGCAGACTGCCGATTACGTGATCCAATATATAACCTGGATTGCACCGTTTTCCTGCGTTTACCTGCTCTCCTACTCCTTCGAAATTTTATTGAAGACCGATGGTTACCCGAAAAAAGCAACTTTGATCGTTATTTTGGGCGCTGTGGAAAACTGCATTCTGGACTGGTTTTTCGTCATGGTGCTTCACAAAGGAATTCAGGGTGCTGCCTTTGCAACCAGCCTCTCCCAGGCCACGGTGATTATTCTGTACCTGCACCATTTTCTGAGTGGGAAAGGCGTATTGAGCTTCAAACGCTTTAAGCCGGATTTCGGTATCCTAGTCCGGCAGGTGCGCAATGGCTTTTCTTCCGGTGTTACGGAGATGTCATCCGGTATGGTGACCTTTCTATTCAATCAGGTCATCCTGATGTATTTGACTCAGGATGACCTGGTCAGCTACACCATCATCTCCTATGTCAATAACATTGTTGTACTGTCCGCTACCGGTATCGCACAGGGAGCACAGCCATTGATCAGTTATTACTACGGACAGAAGAGTCTGGATAAATGCAAATCGCTGTTCCGCTACAGTCTTGTGGCTGCCGGCGTGGTGTGTACCGTATCGTTTGCCGTCTGTTTCATCCTGGCACGCGGTATCGTGGATATTTTCATCGGACCAGAACTACAGGCTCTGCGCGACAGCTCCGTGACTGCGTTCCGCATCTTCGCAGCCTCCTTCCTGCTGGTTGGCTTCAACATCGCGGTCAGCGGCTACTTTACCTCTGTCGAGCGGGCCGCCGAGGCTCTCGTCATCTCTGCCGGCCGCGGCCTTGTCCTGATGGCAGGCTGCCTGATCGTCATGACGGGAATCTTTGGAGGAGCAGGCATCTGGTGGTCTCCTCTGGTATCGGAAACCGCTTGCCTTGCCGTTACAGGGCTGCTACTGCTGATTTACTGCCGGAAGGACGCCTTCTGGAATCAAAAAGAACGGTTCGAAGTGTTCAGAACGGCAAAAAGTGCTGTCCGATAAGGGGCAGCACTCAGACTGTAGACAAAATGGTTCCTGGTGCGATGCACCCGGAACCATTTTG
>NZ_JBKVCZ010000156.1:0-14932 GCF_046966825.1 Hungatella sp.
ATGTATCTGAGATCTTCCGGTGTGCCGGGATGACGACTCAGATTCTGACACCGTTTGAGTGCGGCTCCATGACAAAGCTTTTTTCCAAGGACAGAGCAAACAAGTATTTTGAAAAGGGAATGGTCGTCTTTTTTGCAGGCGGTACCGGCCATCCTTACTTTTCTACCGATACCGGAATCGCGCTTCGGGCCATCGAGATGGAAGCGGACTGCATCCTTTTGGCGAAGGCCATCGACGGCGTTTATGACAGCGATCCGAAGATCAATCCGGAGGCGAAGAAGTATAATGAGATTTCCATACAGGAGGTCATTGACAAGCAGCTGGGCGTGATTGATCTGACTGCCTCCATCATGTGTATGGAGAACCGCATGCCATTGGCAGTATTCAGCCTGAACGAAAAAGACAGCATTGCGAACGCGATGCAGGGGAAAATAAACGGCACGATTGTGACCGCATAAACTAGGAGGACAATATGCAGGAGAGTTTACAGGTTTACGAGGACAAGATGAATAAGACTTTAGAAGTGCTGGAGAGTGATTATATGACGATCCGCGCAGGACGTGCAAACCCGCATGTACTTGATAAAATCAAGGTTGACTACTACGGAACGCCTACTCCGCTTCAGCAGGTGGGCAACATCAACGTTCCGGAAGCCCGCATGATCATCATTCAGCCATGGGAGAAGAGTCTCTTAAAGGCGATTGAAAAGGCAATTCTGACCTCTGAACTGGGGATCAATCCGACTAACGACGGCAATGTAATCCGTCTCGTTTTCCCGGAACTGACCGAAGAACGCAGAAAAGAACTGGTTAAGGATGTCAAGAAAAAAGGCGAGGCAGCCAAGGTAGCGGTTCGTAATATCCGCCGTGACGCCAATGACTTTTTCAAAAAACAGCAGAAGGCGGATGAGATTTCCGAGGACGACTTAGCCGAGGCAGAGGACGATATTCAGAAATTAACTGACAAGATGATCGGCAAGATCGATAAAGCAATCGAAGCGAAATCAAAGGAACTTCTTACTGTATAACAGAAAGAACCGGGGCAGGCATGATTCCAACCCACGCAAGTGAGGGGGCTTTCAAAGTGCCTGTCCTGTTTATGTTTCAGGGCAGCCTGGAATGATAAAGGAGAATATAATGGAAATTAATATAGATAATATGGTAATTCCTGACCATATCGCCATCATTTTGGACGGCAATGGACGCTGGGCGAAGAAGCGTGGACTGCCCAGAAGCATGGGCCACAAGGAAGGATGTGTGGTGGTGGAACGGACGGTAGAGGATGCGGCCAGAATTGGAATCAAATATCTGACTGTCTACGGTTTTTCCACGGAGAACTGGAAGCGTTCCGGCGATGAGGTGGGCGCGCTGATGCAGCTGTTCCGTTACTATATGGTACGGCTCTTAAAGGTTGCCAGGGCGAACAATGTCCGGGTGCGGATGATCGGTGAGAGAAGCCGTTTCGACCAGGATATCATCGACGGCATTAACCGGCTGGAGAGAGAGACCGAGAATAATACGGGCCTCACCTTTGTTATCGCAGTAAATTACGGCGGACGGGATGAGATTGTGCGCGCAGCCAGGAAGATCATGAAAGATGCGGCTGACGGGAAGATTACTCCGGACCAGATGGATGAAGCGGTATTTTCATCGTATCTCGACACGGCGGAGATTCCGGACCCGGATCTTCTGATCCGTACCAGTGGTGAACTGCGGCTGTCCAACTATCTCTTATGGCAGTTAGCCTATACGGAACTGTATGTGACGGACTGCTATTGGCCCGATTTCAATAAAGAAGAACTGAAAAAGGCGATAGCTGCGTACAATAGTAGGGATAGAAGATTTGGAGGAGTGAAATAGTCCGAAGGGAGGAAGCGCGATGTTTACAACCAGACTGATCAGTGGAATTGTCCTGGTCCTGATCGCCCTCGTCACTGTGGGAAGCGGGGGGATGATTCTTTTTGCTACGACTGTGGCCATTTCCATGATAGGGTTGTTTGAATTATATCGTGTTATGAAGATACAGAAGAATGTGATCGGAATTGCCGGCTATCTGACCGTGGTGTCCTACTACGGGCTGTTGTGGTTCCATGGAGAGCAGTATATGATGTTGATGTCTATCGCATTTCTTATGATACTGATGACCATCTATGTCTTTACGTTCCCCAAATATAAGACAGAGGAAGTGACGGTAGCGTTCTTCGGCGTCTTTTATGTGGCGGTTATGCTGTCTTATCTGTATCAGGTTCGCGTCATGGCGGATGGAAAGTATCTCGTCTGGCTGATCTTTTTGAGTTCCTGGGGATGCGATACCTGCGCGTACTGTGTGGGCATGCTGATTGGCAGGCATAAGCTGGCGCCGGTTTTGAGCCCCAAGAAATCGATTGAAGGGGCGATCGGTGGCGTAGCAGGAGCGGCGCTTCTGGGTTTCCTTTATGCGACGGTGTTCGGCGCTTCCATGGCGGAAGTACAGAACCCGCAGGTTGCCTGCGCTTTGGCCTGTGCCATAGCGGCGGTTATTTCCCAGATCGGCGATCTGGCGGCATCGGCGGTAAAACGCAATCACGCAGTGAAGGATTACGGCCATCTGATTCCGGGCCACGGCGGTATTCTGGACCGGTTTGACAGTATGCTGTTTACGGCGCCTGCCATATTCTTTGCAGTAACATTTCTGCGATGAGCAAATTCCGGCGATGAGAAAAGAGGAACGCGAGAAAGATAAAAGGAGCGAAAAACAGCATGAAAAAGATTGCAGTTCTGGGTTCAACCGGTTCCATCGGAACACAGACCCTGGAAGTGGTGAGAGCTCAGAAGGATATAGAAGTAACCGCTCTGGCGGCTGGAAGTAATATTACACGTTTGGAAGAACAGATCCGGGAGTTTCATCCGGAGATTGTCTGTGTGTGGGAAGAGGAGAAGGCGAAGGCGCTTGCTCTGACGGTCAGCGATCTGCCGGTGAAGGTGGTATGCGGCATGGAAGGGCTTATCGCGGCGGCCGTGGAGACGGACGCGGAGATCGTGGTGACGGCCATCGTCGGTATGATCGGAATACGGCCCACCATTGCGGCCATGGAGGCGGGAAAAGATATCGCGCTCGCCAACAAGGAGACGCTGGTGACGGCCGGCCATATCATTATGCCTCTGGCAAAGGAAAAGGGTGTAAAGATCCTGCCGGTGGACAGTGAGCACAGCGCTATTTTTCAGAGCCTGAACGGTGAGGACAAAAAGGCGGTACATAAGATCCTCTTAACCGCGTCAGGCGGGCCGTTCCGCGGAAAGACGAAAGAGGAGCTTAAAAAGGTGCGTATTGAGGATGCCTTAAAGCATCCCAACTGGTCGATGGGAAGGAAGATTACCATCGATTCTTCCACTATGGTCAATAAAGGCCTGGAGGTGATGGAGGCACACTGGCTCTTCGATGTCTCCATGGATCAGGTACAGGTTGTGGTTCAGCCGCAGAGCGTCATCCATTCCATGGTGCAGTTCGACGATGGGGCGGTGATTGCACAGCTGGGAACACCCGATATGAAGCTGCCCATCCAGTATGCACTTTACTACCCGGAGCGCCGTTTTCTGGCCGGGGACCGGCTGGATTTCTGGAGCATCGGGCAGATCACATTTGAAAAGCCGGATATGGACAATTTCCCGGGGCTTTCCCTGGCTTACGAGGCCGGAAGGACCGGCGGAACCATGCCGACTGTATTCAACGCGGCCAATGAACGGGCCGTTGCAAAATTTTTAAACAGAGAAATTTCTTATCTTACCATCACGGATATGATAGAGGGGGCTATGAAAGGGCATACTGTGAAAGAGAATCCGTCTGTAGATGAGATTCTGGAAGCAGAGGCTTCGGCTTATGACTATATAGAAAGCAGGTGGTAGATTGTCCAGCGTTATCGTAGCAGTTCTTGTATTTGGACTGATCGTGCTGATTCATGAATTAGGGCACTTTTTATTTGCAAAATTAAACGGCATCGCCGTTGTGGAATTTTCCATTGGTATGGGACCGAGGCTGTTCCATGTCAAAAAAGGGGAGACGACGTACTCCTTAAAGCTGCTGCCGATCGGCGGCTCCTGTATGATGCTCGGAGAAGACGAGGAAAATCCGGCGGAAGGAGCATTCCAGAATGCAAGCATCCCGGGCAGGATGGCGGTTATCGCGGCCGGTCCGGTCTTTAACTTTATTCTTGCCTTTTTCCTGGCACTGATTCTGGTGGGAATGGGCGGATACAACATCACTCAGATTAAAGAAGTCACAGAGGGTTCTCCTGCTTACGAGGCAGGGCTTAAGCCGGGCGATGTAATCACCGGCGTAAACGATGAGAAGATGACGGTTTACGGCGATTATATCCTTTACCGTATGTTAAAGCCGGATGAGAAGATGAGCCGGGTGTCCTATGAGAGAACCGATGCACAGACGGGCAGAAAAGAGCGCGGCACGGTTCTGGTGACACCGGAATTTAATGAAGAATACAACCAGTATATGATAGGCATTTCCGTAACTCCGGTAAATGTCCGGGCTGCGTCTTTCCTGGAACTGGTGAAATACGGAGCCTATGAGGTGAAATATGATATTACCGTGACGATCAAGAGTCTCGGTATGCTTTTGACGGGAAAAGCCAGTGTCAATGACTTGAGCGGTCCGGTGGGAATCGTGGTTATGATCGATGATTCCGTGAAGGCAGGGCTGACAGTGAGCGTCATGGCGGCTATAATGAATGTCCTCAGCATGTGCATTCTTTTGAGTGCGAACCTGGGGATTATGAACCTTCTTCCGATTCCGGCGCTTGACGGAGGAAGACTGCTGTTCTTAATCATCGAGGCGGTCCGTGGCAAACGCATGGATCCGGAAAAAGAAGGCATGGTGAATCTGATTGGCATGATGGCACTTATGGCCCTGATGGTGTTCGTTGTATTTAACGATATCAGCCGCTTTACCTAAAGTGGGCATGAAAAACAAGAGGAGGAAAGTGCGATGACGGACAGAGAACAGACGAAGACGGTTTCTATCGGGAACCGGAAGATTGGGGGCGGGAATCCCATTCTGATCCAGTCCATGTGCAATACAAAGACAGAGGATGTGGCTGCCACGGTGGCTCAGATTTTGGCGCTGGAGGCTGCCGGCTGTGATATTATCCGTGTGGCGGTACCGACGATGGAAGCGGCAGAGGCTTTAAAGGAGATCAAGAGACAGATTCATATTCCGCTGGTGGCGGATATTCATTTTGATTACCGGCTGGCCGTGGCCTCCATTGAGAACGGCGCGGATAAGATCCGGATTAATCCCGGCAATATCGGGAGTGAGGACCGGGTCAGGGCCGTTGTGAATAAGGCGAAGGAATTCGGCGTCCCCATCCGGGTCGGCGTCAACAGCGGTTCGCTTGAGAAGGAATTACTGGAAAAGTATCAGGGAGTGACGGCAGAGGGCATCGTGGAGAGTGCCCTCATGAAGGTGCGCATGATCGAGGAGATGGGATATGATAATCTGGTGATCAGCATCAAGTCCTCCGATGTGCTGATGTGCATAAAGGCTCATGAACTGATCGCAAAGCAGACCGCTTATCCACTTCATGTGGGGATTACCGAGGCGGGAACCGTGCGTTCGGGGACGATCAAGTCCTCCATCGGGCTGGGAATTATCCTGCATCAGGGCATTGGCGACACGATCCGTGTCTCCTTAACCGGAGATCCGGTGGAAGAGGTGACGACGGCGAAGCAGATATTAAAGACCCTGGGCTTACGAAAGGGCGGAGTGGAGGTTGTCTCCTGTCCGACCTGCGGACGGACCAGAATCGATCTCATTTCCCTGGCGAACCGGGTGGAAGCCATGGTGACGGAATTTGACCATCTCGATGTCAAGGTAGCCGTTATGGGCTGTGTCGTCAACGGGCCGGGTGAGGCGAAGGAAGCGGATCTGGGCGTGGCCGGAGGTATTGGCGAGGGCCTTTTATTCCGCAAAGGAGAGATTATTCGTAAAGTACCTGAGGAGAACTTACTTGACGCTTTGAGAGAGGAGCTCTTAAAGCTGGATAAGAGGAGATAATGTTTGGCAGAAAGCAACAGGTGATGGAATGACAAAAGCATTTTTGGATGTATTTCCAAATCTGAATATGACAGACGAACTGCGGGAGCTTTTAAATCTGGTGGAAGTTGAGAAGGTCACTTCCACCAGGGATAGAAGCTCTATTCGCATTTATATCGTGAGCCCCAGACTGATCCATAAACAGAATATCTATGGGCTGGAGAAGGGCATTAAGGACCAGCTCTTCCCCTCCAAGCAGGTGTCGATCAAGATTATCGAGAAATTCCGTCTGTCTGACCAGTACACGCCGGAGAAGCTGCTGGATGTGTACCGGGACAGCATCCTGATGGAACTCAAGAACTACAGTATCATCGAATATAATATTTTCAGGAAGACAGAGTATGAATTTCCGGAGCCGGATCTGCTTAAGATGACGGTGGAAGACACCATTGTCACCCATGAAAAGGAAGCCGAGTTAAAGCGTGTTCTGGAGAAGATTTTTTATGAGCGCTGCGGCCTTCCTGTTGAGGTGCGCTACGAGTATGTGGAGCCGAAGGAGAATGCGCTGGCGAAGCAGAAGGAGCTTCAGATGCAGCGCGAGGTGGAGGAGATCGTCAGCAGGACCTCCCTGGCCGCTGTCTTAAACGAGGAGCAGGTGCTGTCGAAAACTGGGACAGAGGACGGATACGGCGGTCCTTCCATGGCGGACGGTGCATCTCTGGAGGCGCTGGCGGCCGGATATTCGGCGGAAGTTCCCTTCGACGAGGGCCCGACCCGGCAGGGAGCGGCAGAAAGCGGGGCAGGCTCTCCGGTTCTGCGTATGGGCGGTAAGAAGGACGAGAATAAGAAGGACGAGAATAAAAAGGACAGGAACGGGGATTACGGAAAGAAGGACCAGAAGAAAGAATATAAGGATTATAAGAAAAACGGCGGTTATGGCGGCTACGGCGGAAAACGTTCGGATAATCCGGACGTGCTCTATGGCCGTGATTTCGATGGAGAGACAATGGAGATCGAAAAGATCGACGGGGAGATCGGCGAGGTAACCATCCGCGGAAAGATTCTCATGGTGGACAGCCGGGAGCTGCGGAGCGGAAAGACGATTATGATCTTCGATGTCTCTGACTTTACGGATACGATTACCGTGAAGATGTTCGCAAGGGAGGAACAGCTGGATGATCTGAAGGCGGCCGTTGTGGCGGGAACGTTTATTAAGATTAAGGGTGTGACGACCATCGACAAGTTCGACGGCGAGCTGACTCTGGGCTCTGTGGTAGGCATCAAGAAGTCAGAGGACTTCACCGGAAAACGGGTGGACGGAAGCCTGGAGAAACGGGTTGAGCTTCACTGCCATACGAAGATGAGCGATATGGATGGCGTATCGGAGGTTAAGGATATTGTAAAGCGTGCAAAAAAGTGGGGGATGCCGGCCATTGCCGTCACAGACCACGGATGCGTGCAGTCCTTCCCGGATGCCAACCACGCCCTGGACAAGGGGGACACCTTCAAGATTCTCTATGGGGTGGAGGGGTATCTTGTCGACGACTTGAAGCTGCTGGTGGATAATCCGAAAGACCAGACATTTGCGGACTCCTTCGTGGTATTCGATATCGAGACCACTGGCTTCAGCCCGGAAAAGAACCGGATCATCGAGATCGGCGCCGTCAAGGTGGTGAATGGAGTCATTACGTACAAATTCAGCACCTTCGTAAATCCGGATGTACCGATTCCCTTTGAGATCGAGCAGCTGACCGGCATCAACGACAACATGGTGCTCCCGTATCCGAAGATTGATGTGATTCTGCCGCAGTTTCTGGAATTCTGTCAGGGATCCGTTCTGGTGGCTCACAATGCCTCCTTCGACGTGAGCTTTATCAACCGCAACGCGGAGCTGCAGGGGCTTCCCTTTGAACCTACGGTTTTGGATACGGTGACTCTGGCGCGGTTCCTTCTGCCGAACCTAAACAGGTTCAAGCTGGACACGGTCGCCAAGGCGCTGAATATCTCGCTGGCAAACCACCACCGCGCCGTGGATGATGCGGGATGTACGGCGGAGATCTTTGTCAGATTCGTCCAGATGCTGCGGGAGCGCGGCGTGGAGACGCTGATCGAGTTAAACAGCTTAAAGACGATGACTCCGGAGATGATCAAGAAGCTTCCGACCTATCACGTAATCATTATCGCAACCAACGATATCGGGCGTGTGAATCTCTATAAGCTGATCTCATGGTCCCACATCGACTACTATGCCCGAAGACCCAGAATACCCAAGAGTCTGCTGAATCAGAACCGGGAGGGCTTAATCGTGGGATCGGCCTGTGAGGCGGGGGAACTGTATCAGGCTCTGCTTCGCGGCGGCTCCAACGCGGAGATCGCCAGACTGGTCAGGTTCTATGATTATCTGGAGATCCAGCCTCTTGGAAACAACAGCTTCATGCTCCGTGATGAGAAGAGCAGCATAAATTCGGAGCAGGATTTAATCGATATCAACAAGAAAATTGTGGAACTGGGAGACCAGTTCGGAAAACCGGTCTGCGCCACCTGCGACGTTCACTTCCTGGACCCCGAGGACGAGGTATACCGCCGGATCATCATGGCAGGACAGGGATTTAAGGACAGTGATGACCAGGCGCCGCTTTACCTTCGGACAACGGAGGAGATGCTGAAGGAATTCGAGTATCTGGGACCAAACAAGGCAGAAGAGGTCGTCATAAAGAATACGCGGAAGATCGCGGACATGTGCGAGCGAATCTCGCCGGTGCGCCCCGATAAATGTCCGCCGGTCATCGAAAACTCAGACGGGGATTTGAGGCAGATCTGTTACGACAGGGCTCACGTGATCTACGGTGACAACCTGCCGACGATCGTTACGGAGCGTCTGAGAGGGAGTTGAACTCCATCATTTCCAACGGTTTCGCCGTTATGTACATCATTGCGCAGAAACTGGTGTGGAAGTCCAACGAGGACGGGTATCTCGTAGGTTCCCGTGGTTCGGTAGGATCGTCCTTTGTCGCGTACATGTCCGGTATCACGGAGGTTAACTCCCTGAGTCCGCATTATTACTGTACCAACTGCCATTATTACGATTTTGATTCGGAGGAAGTGAAGAAGTATTCCGGTATGGCCGGATGTGATATGCAGGATAAGGAGTGTCCGGTCTGCGGCCATCCGCTCACAAAGGATGGCTTCGACATCCCCTTTGAGACATTCCTGGGATTCAAGGGAGACAAGGAGCCTGATATCGACTTGAACTTCTCCGGCGAGTACCAGAGTAAGGCTCATGACTATACGGAGGTTATCTTCGGAAAAGGCCAGACCTTCCGCGCGGGAACCATCGGTACACTGGCGGATAAGACGGCTTACGGCTATGTGAAGAATTACTATGAGGAACACGGCGTACATAAACGAAACTGTGAAATCAACCGTATTGTCCAGGGATGCGTGGGGGTAAGAAGAACCACGGGACAGCATCCCGGCGGTATCATCGTGCTTCCTCACGGGGAGGAAATCTATTCCTTTACTCCAGTGCAGAGGCCGGCCAACGATATGACGACCATGACGGTCACCACCCATTTTGATTACCATTCCATCGATCATAACCTGCTGAAGCTCGATATACTCGGGCACGATGATCCGACCATGATCCGAATGCTTCAGGATTTAATCGGTTTTGACCCGGTTAAGGATATTCCGCTGGACAGCAGGGAGGTCATGTCCTTATTCCAGGATACATCGGCTCTGGGGATTACGCCGGATGATATCGGCGGATGTAAGCTGGGAGCGCTGGGCGTGCCGGAGTTCGGTACAGACTTCGCCATGCAGATGCTTATTGATACCCAGCCCAAGTATTTTTCCGACCTTGTGCGAATCGCCGGTCTGGCTCACGGTACCGACGTATGGCTGGGAAATGCCCAGACCTTGATTCAGGAGGGAAAGGCGACGATTCAGACCGCCATTTGTACCCGTGACGACATCATGATCTACCTCATTTCCATGGGGCTGGAGGAGGGACTCTCCTTTACCATCATGGAGAGTGTCCGAAAGGGAAAAGGCTTAAAGCCGGAGTGGGAAGAGGAGATGACCAGCCACGGCGTGCCGGACTGGTATATCTGGTCCTGTAAGAAGATCAAATACATGTTCCCGAAGGCCCATGCGGCCGCCTACGTTATGATGGCGTGGCGTATCGCTTACTGTAAGGTGTTTTATCCGCTGGCGTATTATGCAGCATTCTTCAGTATCCGCGCCAATGGCTTCTCCTATGAGCTGATGTGCCAGGGACGCGATAAGCTGGAATATTACCTGGCTGACTACAGGAAGCGGATGGATACGCTGTCAAAGAAGGAACAGGATACGCTCCGCGATATGAGAATCGTTCAGGAGATGTACGCGAGAGGCTATGACTTTACGCCGATCGATATCTATCAGGCGAAGGCCCGCCATTTCCAGATCATCGGAGGCAAGCTGATGCCTTCCTTAAGCAGTATTGACGGACTTGGTGAAAAAGCGGCTGATGCCGTGGTTGATGCCGTGAAGGACGGCAGGTTCTTATCAAAGGAAGATTTCGGAACAGGACGAAGGTCAGTAAGACGGTGTGCGATCTGATGGGAGATTTAGGACTGCTGGGCGAACTGCCGGAGTCTAATCAGCTGTCACTGTTTGATTTTTAAAATTTTAATGGCAGCATAGCTATTATGTCATTCTGGGTTTTGTATTCTGGACTCAGAATACGGATTGAAAGAAAGAAATAAATAATCTGATTTGGCAATACAGCAAAAAGGCAGGTCCTGTGCAGACCTGCCTTTTTGCTGCCAATTATGAAGGGAGAAACCGCAGTGTCTTATTTTTCGTATCCAGCACAGCGCGGCAGCCAACTGGCAGGATGGCGTGATTTTTTCCGTGGCCGAAATCATCGCAGTACGCGACCGGGATGCTGTGTTTCCGGCCGAAACGTTCCAGCCTGCCAAGCAGCTGCTGCGATAAGGTGTCTGAATAGTTGCCGAACAGCAGCCCTGATACCTGATTTATGAAGGAACTCTGCTCAATATGGGACAGATACATGCTCACTGCAGCGACGGAACTAAATTTCTCGTGATCCTCCAGAAACAGGATATACTTCCGGTCTTTTTCTGTTTCCAGATAGCCGCTGTGCAGAGACAGGGCAAAATTTAAGGTATAGCCGCCGATTAAGGTGCCGCTGCAGATGCCGTCTTTCAGGGAATACCAGGTGCTGTTGCTGACGAAATGAACGGCATCCCGGCGAACCAGATGGGAGGAAAATTGTTCATAGGCGTAGGCGTCGATATCCTCGAATAGCCTGGGCGGCAGACCGTAATACGTGACCAGGCCTGTTTTCGTGTAAATCGCATTGAGAATAGAGGTACCGTCGCTGTGACTGGAAAACAGCTTTGGATGCCTCCTGATTGCTTCATAGTCGATATAGGGCAGCAGTTCAATACTGCCGTACCCGCCGCCGAATAAAACCAGTTTGACGTCTTTATCGGAAACCATCTCATTGAGATCATCGGCGCGCTCTGTCTCGCTTGCCGCGTAGCCGTACGTATGCCGGTATAAGCGGCTCCCCGTTTTCACCCGAAAGCCTTTCGCTTCGATCCCGGAGATGATTTTCGCGTAGTCGTCCGGAGTGACGGTATGGCTGGGGGAAATAATGCCGATGGTATCTCCCGGATTCAACGGATTTGCCCACATAATCAATACCTGCTTTCTCATTTGTTTGTTTTGTAACGCTTTTGCTGAAACAAGACTGTCTAATTCTACCATGAACCTGCGGCTTCTTCAAGAAGCGCCGCGGAATCTGCTTTTTTATTTCCGAAGATTTCCAGCAAGATTTTTCTTTATTGAGAAATAATATTGACAGATACCATTGACAGGGATAAGAAATCATACTATAATGAATATACCCTATAGGGGTATATGAGAAAGGATGATCTTATGAGAACTGAAGTTTACGATATTGAAGGCATGTCCTGTGCAGCCTGCAGCAGTGCGGTGGAACGGGTCACGAGAAAACTGGAAGGTGTGGAGTCGAGTGACGTGAATCTGACGACGAACAAGATGACCATCACCTACGACGAGACGAAAGTCACTCCGGAGATGATTATGGGGAAGGTAGAGAAGGCCGGATTCGGCGCCTGCCCTCTGGCGGAGGAGAAAGATGTAAAGGCCCAGGAGGAGGAAAACTGGGGGAAGCAGGAGCAGCAGCGCGACACGATGAAGAGACGGCTGATCGTGGCCATCTGTTTTGCGGTTCCGCTTCTGTACATTTCCATGGGCCATATGCTCCCGTTTGAACTGCCGCTTCCGCATTTCCTCCATATGGAAGCCAATCCTTTCAACTATGCGCTGGCACAGCTGATTCTTACGGTTCCGGTGCTTATTGCGGGAAGGAAGTTTTATCTGGTAGGTTTAAGGGCGCTGTTTAAGGGCAATCCGAACATGGATTCCCTGGTGGCGATCGGCACCGGCAGTGCGTTTATCTACAGCCTCTGTATGACGGTTACGATACCGGTGACTCCGATGAACGCCCATCACCTCTATTACGAGTCAGCGGCCGTGGTCGTCACTCTCGTCATGCTGGGCAAATACATGGAGAGCAGAAGCAAGGGCAAGACCTCTGAGGCGATCAGAAAGCTGATGGAGCTGGCCCCGGATACCGCGATTCTCTATGAAGATGGCACGGAACGGGAAGTGGAGACGGCCAGTGTGAGAGTGGGACAGCATGTCCTTATCAAGCCGGGCAGCAGGATACCCCTGGACGGTATTGTGGCGGGCGGCAGCAGCAGCGTGGATGAGTCCATGCTGACAGGAGAGAGCATCCCTGTGGAGAAGCAGGAGGGCGACACCCTGATCGGCGGCAGCATGAATTACAACGGGGCCATGGAGATGGAGGTTACCCATACAGGCGGGGATACCACGCTTTCCAAGATCATTAAGATGATCGAGGATGCGCAGGGGAAAAAGGCGCCTATCTCCAAACTGGCAGACAAGGTTGCGGGATACTTCGTTCCGACGGTTATGGGAATCGCACTGGTTGCGGCGCTCCTCTGGTGGCTTTTTGGCGGCAAGGAGCTGTCTTTTGTCCTGACTATCTTTGTGGCGGTTCTGGTTATCGCCTGCCCGTGTGCGCTGGGACTGGCGACGCCGACGGCGATCATGGTCGGAACCGGTCTGGGAGCCAGCCATGGAATCCTGATCAAGAGCGGTGAGGCGCTGGAGACCGCTCATAAGGTAGACACTGTCGTATTTGATAAGACGGGTACGATTACGGAAGGGAAGCCGAAGGTCACGGACATCGTGGTTCTGGATCAGACGGAGACCTCCGACGGTCTTCTTAAGCTGGCGGCCGGCTGTGAACAGATGTCGGAGCATCCACTGGGGCAGGCCATCGTACTGAAGGCCAGAGAACAGGGGCTGGAGCTTGCCATGCCTGAGAAATTTGAGAGCGTGACGGGAGCGGGAATCATCGCATCCATCGGAACGAGCCAGGTGGCCGTGGGTAATGAAAGACTGGTGGAGCAGATGAAGGTATCCATGGGTGATCCCGTGAGAGAGCAGGCCCACCAGATGGCGAACCAGGGAAAGACACCGATGTATCTGATGGTGGATGGCACGTTAAAGGGCATTATCTGTGTAGCCGATACCATTAAGGAGACCAGCGTGGAGGCTGTGGACCAGTTAAGCGCCTGGGAATTACAGTCTGCATGCTGACTGGAGATAATCAGAAGACGGCCGATTATATCCGGTAAATAGGCCCATATTGATACCGTAATCGCAGAGGTTCTGCCGGAAGTTAAAGGCCAATGTGGTGGAGTCTCTGCAGAAGCGGGAAAACTGTTATGATGGTAGGAGACGGAATCAACGACGCACCGGCGCTGGTATCCGCGGATGTGGGGACGGCCATCGGCTCCGGAAGCGACATCGCCCTGGAATCCGGAGATATTGTACTCATGAAATCCGATTTGCGTGACGTCTATAAGGCGGTGAAATTAAGCCGGCTTACGATACGGAATATCAAACAGAACCTGTTCTGGGCATTTTTCTATAACAGTCTGGGTATCCCTGTGGCCGCAGGTGTGCTATACTTATTTGGAGGCCCGCTGTTAAATCCGATGTTTGCCGGATTTGCCATGTCATTGAGTTCGGTCTGCGTGGTGAGCAACGCGCTTCGCTTAAAGACAGTAAAGCTGTAGGGCATAAGGAATGGAGGTATGATATGGAGGAACGCACATGTGACTGTGCGGTGAAGCACAAGCATCGTCAGGCCGCGGAGGAAAAGGACTTACTGAACCGCTTAAACCGCATCGAAGGCCAGATCCGCGGCATCAAGAGCATGGTGGAAGATGAGCGGTACTGTGTGGACATCTTAACGCAGGTATCCGCGGTTCAGGCGGCACTTAACAGCTTCAATAAGGTGCTGCTGTCGAGCCATATCAAGAGCTGTGTCGTGGAACAGATTCAGGACGGCAATTTAGAAGCGGTCGATGAGCTGTGTATGACGATACAGAAGGTTATGAAGTGATTGACAAACTGCAATTTATGAAAAAGAAAAGGAGATAAAGACTATGAAGACTTATCGCTGTGATGAAATGATGTGTAACGGATGTGTATCAAGAATCAACAAAGGGCTGGATCACGAGGGAATCGGCCACAAAGTAGATTTAGAGACCAAGACCGTGGTGATCGAGGAGGAGAAGGACTACGGAAAAGCAGTGGAAATTCTCGATGATCTGGGCTTTACGGCGGTGGAACAGCAGTAGAATTTTTCTTATATTTTAAAAAATTAAAAAAATTCCAAAATATAGTTGACAATCCATCATTTTTATATTATACTACCAAAGGTATCGAGGCGTGGCTCAGTTTGGTAGAGCGCTGCGTTCGGGACGCAGAGGTCGCA
>NZ_JBKVCZ010000157.1:0-8643 GCF_046966825.1 Hungatella sp.
ATACCCTTACCGACGAATTCTCCAAGGTTGCTTATGGGATGGCGACTCCGGAAGCGGTAGAGTCGACTTTTACTGCTCTGGAAGAGGTTCTGCAGAGAATTAAAAAGTAAAGAAGAAGCTGCCGCACGGAAGAACGCAAACCGTGCGGCAGCGGCTTTACCGGCGAAAGGAGAATTGCAATGGGAAAAAAAATAAAAAGCTTAAGCCGTATTGAGGGGCTTATTTACATATCGCCATGGCTCATAGGCTTTCTGGCGCTTCAGCTCTATCCGTTCCTGGCATCACTATACTATTCCTTCACGGATTATGCCATGGTGGGGACCCCCAATTGGGTCGGATTGGAGAACTTTATAACTATTTTTAAGAAGGACAGAGAAATCTGGCATTCTCTAAAGATTACACTCATTTACGTTGCCATAGCAGTTCCGCTAAAGCTGGCGTTTGCACTGTTTATCGCCATGCTGCTGAATTTGCGGGTAAAGGGAATCGGCATCTTCCGTACGGTATATTATCTGCCGTCGATCCTGGGAGGCAGTGTGGCAATCGCTGTACTGTGGCGCTTCCTGTTCTCGGGAAACGGTACCATCAATACCATGCTTTCCTGGTTCGGCATCAAACCGGTGGGCTGGCTCAGTAACCCCAGGATCGCACTGTTTACGCTGAGTCTGCTGGCAGTCTGGCAGTTCGGGTCTTCTATGGTGGTATTCTTATCCGCCCTTAAAAATGTGCCTGCCGAGCTTTATGAATCGGCCAGAGTGGACGGAGCAGGCAGCGTCAGGTGCTTCTGGTCTGTCACGATCCCTCTGATTACCCCTACGATCCTTTTTAATCTGGTTATGCAGCTGGTCTCCGCATTTCAGGAGTTTACGGGAGCATTTGTCATCACTAACGGCGGCCCCATGAAGTCCACATATCTTTATATTTTGAAGGTGTATGATGAAGCCTTTAAGTATTACAAAATGGGGTATGCCTGTGCCTTATCATGGATTCTGTTTGTGATCATGATCACAGTTACCCTGGTGATTTTCAAATCATCCAACTTATGGGTATTTTACAACGATGGAGGTGGCGCCAGATGAAAAAGAAAATAAGGCGGGGCGTGATGTACGTGTTTCTTATAACCGTGGGAATCGTCCTCATTTATCCGCTGGTATGGATGTTCTTTGCCACATTTAAAACGAACGCTGAAATCTTTGGCTCTTCCGCCCTTCTGCCTACCCATATAAGTCTGAATGCCTATATCGAGGGCTGGAAGTCGGGCGGAGGCGTATACAGCATGGGACATTTTATGAAAAATACGTTCCTGCTGGTGGTCCCCAGCGTGCTGCTGACCGTTATATCCAGCACTCTGGTAGGATATGGATTTGCCAGATTTGATTTCCCGTTCAAGGGATTTTTATTCGCCATGATGCTGTCGACCCTGATGCTTCCCGGTACTGTGACCATGATTCCCAAATATCTTATTTTCAATAAGATGGGCTGGCTCAATACCTACCTGCCTTTTATCGTACCCGCTGCCCTGGGAAGCTCGGCTTTTTTGATCTATATGGTACTGCAGTTTATACGGGGAATTCCAACGGAACTGGATGAGTCGGCAAAGCTGGATGGCTGCGGTTCTTTGCGAATCCTGATCTATTTAATCGTGCCGCTGGCAAAGCCGGCGCTGGTATCCTGCGTGATTTTCCAGTCACTATGGAGCTGGAACGATTATTTCAATCCCCTTATTTACATCAACAGTACGAAGAAGTTTCCGATTTCCCTGGGACTGCGGCTGATGCTGGACAGTGCCGGAAAGAATGCCTGGGATCAGATCATGGCCATGTCGGTCGTGGCGATTCTTCCGTGTCTGATCCTGTTTGCCATTGCGCAGAAGACATTTGTGGAAGGCGTGTCTACGGCTGGACTGAAGGGGTAGCGAAGAAGACATGTTAAGGAGCGGAGCGATGGAGAGTAAGTTCAATCAACAGGAATTAGAGAAGATCAGAGAATGGGTATACGGCCATAAAGAGGAATTAAAAGAAGATTTAAGACGGCTGGTGGCTGTCCCAAGCGTCTCCGAACCGGACAGCGGTGAGAAACCGTATGGGAAGGAATGCAAAAAGGTTTTGGAGGAAATGATGGCGATCGCTGCCTCATACGGCCTAACAGCGACCAACTATGAATATCACTTTGCCGGAATGGGACTGCGCCCTTACGTCTATGGGGAGAATGCGATCTCTGTCTGGAACCATCTGGACGTAGTGGCGGCGGGAGACGGCTGGACCTTTCCGGCTTATGAGATGAGCGAAAAGGACGGTTTTCTGATCGGAAGAGGAATCCAGGACAATAAGGGACCGGCCGCCGGCGCACTGTACGCGCTGCGGTATCTGAAGGAAGAAGAGGAGCGGCTGGGACTCCGTCATAATTTTGTACTCTTTACAGGCTGCAGCGAAGAGCGGGGCATGGAGGATATGGAGTACTTTATGAGCCATTACAAAATGGATGGCTTTCAGCTGGTGGCAGACTGTGCCTTTCCGCTGGGACATGGGGAAAAGGGGATTTTAAATCTTACTTATGAAAAACAGCTGGAGCCGGACAGCCTGATTCTGGGGCTGTCCGCCGGGAGCAGTGTGAATTCTATTCCGGGTGAAGCGCACATCCGGCTCAAAAAGGTTCCCGGGCTTATGGAAGCCCTGCAGCATTTGGAAAAGAATAGGATTACCGTGGAGGAAGAACCGGAGAGTCTGAAGGTGAAGGCGCTTGGAATCGGTGGCCATGTCGGATTTCCGGAAGGAAGCATCCATGCGCTGTATGTCCTGACGGAAGCGCTGCAGGATCTGGAATTCTTTCAGGAAGAAGACCGAAGGCTGTTTCAGTTCCTGTGCAGGATGAACGGTGATTTCTATGGAAACGGTGCTGGAATTGCGTGTGAGGATGAGCTTTCAGGAGCGCTTTGCGGAGCGCTGAACATAGCGCGGTATCAAGAGGACGGATCGAAAAAGTACGTATGGATGCAGTCGGATCACCGTTATCCGATCACCGGGGCTGTGGGGGCAGAGCTTGGAGAGCGGCTGGTGCATCTGGCCGGACTTTACGGCTGTAAGGCTGTCATTAAAAAGGATGAGAAGCCTTATTATCTGGACCCGGAGAGCGATACGGTGAAAACGGTGATGAGCGCTTACCGCACAGTAACTGGAAAGGACAGCAGGCCGTTTACCATGAGTGGGGGAACCTATGCCAGAAAACTGCCGAACGCCGTATCGTATGGCATGTCATTGGAAACGAAGAGAATCTATCAGGATCCGAAAAGACCGGGCGCTTCGGGCGACTGTCACCAGCCTGACGAGTCTCTTGACTTTTCCCAGCTTTTGGAGGCTGTTGTCATTTATATTGCCACCCTGCTTGCACTGGATTAAAGAACCCCCATGCATTGGTTTGGGGATAATCAGGAGGAATTGTGATGAATAAGAGAGAACGTGTATTAGCGGCACTGAATAACGAGGAAGTGGACTATGTTCCGGGCTGTTTTTGGCGGCATTTCCCACCGGAACAGAGCCATGGAGAGATTTTTATCAGAGAGCAGATCAAATTTTACAGAGATATGGATCTGGATTTCTTAAAAATATCCTGTGACGGATATTTTGGCTGGCCGGAAAAGACGCTTATAAACCTGGAGAGTGCCAGACAGCTTTACGGGATGAAGCCGATCGGAAAGGATCACCCCTTTATCCGGGAACAGGTGGAGCGGGCGAAAGCCATTGTCAGGGAATTAAAGGGAGAATGCTGTATTTTTTACACCATGTTCTGTCCTCTGTCTTATCTGCGGCTGGAAGTGGGCTGGGATAAAATGATGGAATGTATGAGGGAAGATCCGGACGCGGTCCGCTACGCCTGTGATGTCATAGCGGAGGATGTATGCAGCCTGGTGGAGGGATTACTGGAGGAGGCCGGATGCGACGGAGTATTCTATAGTGTTCAGAACGCAGAGATCACCAGATTCACCTACGATGAGTACCGCAGCTGGGTAACGCCAAGCGACAAAAAAGTACTGGCGCAGGCCAATACGCCAGGGCATTATACGATTCTCCACTGCTGTGGCTGGGACGCGGATGAGGCGGGAACCACCAACCGGATGGAGGTATGGAAGGATTATGAGTCGGCTGCGGTCAGCTGGGCCATGTATGTAGACCACCTGGATCCGGTGCAGATCCGGGAATTCTTCGGAGGGAGAGCAGCGTGGGGCGGTTTTGACAACCGCAGATGCGGAGTGCTCTACAGGGGAGACAAAGAGGCGATAGAGGAAGAGACCAGACGGATCATCGCGCTGGGCGGCAAAAAAGGGTTTATATTAGGGCCGGACTGCAGCCTGCCGGACGATATCGATCCGGAACATATCAAATGGGTGCTGGAGACAGCAAGGAGGTGCATCTGATGTATCAGGCAAACGAAAATCGTTACGGACAGATGAAGTATTTTCACTGCGGGAACAGTGGGCTTAAGCTTCCGGCCGTATCACTGGGATTGTGGCATAATTTTGGAAGCAGGGATAATTTTGACAATATGAAGGCAATGTGTTACACTGCATTTGACCATGGAATCACTCATTTTGATCTGGCTAATAATTACGGTCCCGTGTATGGAAGCGCGGAAGAAAATTTCGGCAGAATTATGGAGCAGGAGCTGCATCCGTACCGGGATGAGCTGGTAATCAGCACAAAAGCCGGGTACGATATGTGGCCGGGGCCGTATGGGGATGGAGGAAGCAGAAAATACCTGATCTCCAGCCTGGATGCCAGCCTGAAACGGATGAAGCTGGACTATGTGGACATTTTCTACCATCACCGCATGGACCCGGATACGCCTCTCGTGGAAACCATGATGGCGCTGGATCAGATTGTCAGGAGCGGAAAAGCTCTGTATGCAGGCATTTCCAATTACGATCAGGAGCATACGAAAGAGGCAATGGCGATACTGACAGATTTAAAGTGTCCGTTTATCATTAATCAGAGCAGCTACAATATATTCGACCGCCATATCGAAACAGACGGATTAAAGACGTATGCAAAAACTCACGGCTGCGGCATTATCGCATTCAGCCCTCTGGCCCAGGGGATGCTGACTGAGAAGTATCTTCATGGAATCCCTGAGGACAGCCGGATCAGACGAGACGGACGTTTCTTAAAGGAGAGTGCGCTGACTGAAAAGCGGTTGTCCCAGATCCGTGCTCTTCATGAAATAGCGGAAGGAAGAGGGCAAAAGCTTGCCCAGATGGCACTGTCCTGGGTATTAAGAGACGGTGACGTGACGAGCGTGTTAATCGGTGCTTCGAGGCCGGAGCAGATTGTGGAGAATATAAAAATAATCGACAGGACAGAGTTTTCAAAGGAGGAGCTGGAGGCAATTGAAGAAATCTGTAAATGAGAGAGTAAAAGAGGCCATGAAGGAGCAGGGCGTTGACCTGCTCCTCATAACGCCATCCTCAGATATGGTTTATCTGCTGGGAAAATGCATGATGTCGGATGAGCGTCTGAATGTTTACGTGGTGCCGGCGGAAGGGAGAGACTTCCTGTTTGTCAACGACGTATACGGACAGGAGGTGGCCGGATGGGGCATTCCGGAAACAGAAGTGGTTACGTGGAAGGACGGCGAAAATGCGGTCTCCTTACTTTTGGAGCAGTTGGAGAAAAAGAGGCTTCCTTACGGGAAAATAGGTATCGGCGCATCAATGCCGGCTGGATTCCTGGTTCCGCTGCAGGAAGCATTTGCCCGAACACGCTTTGTCCTCCATCGTGAGATCCTGGGCTGGATGAGACGATATAAAAATGAACAGGAACAGAGCCTCATGGAGGAAGCCTGCAGCAGATGCACGGAAGCGTTAAAGGCGGTTATGAAGGCCGGCAGCGGCTGGATTGGTAAAACGGAGGGAGCGTTTGCCGATGCCCTTTGCAGGGAGATGGAACTGCGGGGGATATCAGAGGCAGGAGCCCTTGTCTGTGCGGGAGCCCATGCGGCGGTGCCTCATTATACGGGAAAAGATGGCATCATTTCAGCGGATGCGTGTCTTCTGGTGGATTTTGGAGGCAAATACAGGGGATACTGCTCAGATATGTCGAGGACCTTTTATTTCTACGGTGGCTGTGGAGAGAACGATAAGAGACGGGAGTTCGAGGCCGTGTATGGAATCGTGCTGGCGGCGCTGGAGGCCGGACAGGGTGCGGCCGTCCTGGGCGGACGGATGGAGGATGTTGACAACGCGGCGAGACGTGTGATCGCTGAAGCCGGCTACGGGGAGTATTTCACCCACAGGACAGGGCACGGGATCGGAATTGATACCCACGAGGAACCGTGCGCGGCTTCCGGCGATAAAAGTGTGATCGAGCCCGGACTCGCGTTCTCCGTGGAACCGGGCATCTACCTGCCCGGAAAATTCGGAATCCGAATCGAGGACCAGATATTTATGACGGTGAACGGCGCCAAAGTTCTCCATGACTATCCACGGAATGAGTGGCTGGTGTGCGGGTGACGGGCGGTGCTTTGCAATAAAGTGCGATATGGGCAGTATATATATGCAGTATTTATGGCATGGAGGAAATACAATGGATTGTGCAAAAGTGGGCCGCTTGATTATGCAGTTCCGAAAAGAAAAAGGAATGACGCAGCAGCAGGTTGCTGACCTTTTACGAATCAGCAACAAGACTGTCTCCAAGTGGGAGCGTGGTCTGGGCTGTCCGGATGTATCGCTGTGGGATGATCTGTCCACGGTGCTGGGCGCCGACATATTAAAACTGCTTCAGGGAGAATTGAGTCCCAACCGCCCGGATGTGGGCAAGCTGGAAAAAACACTCTTCTATGTATGTCCTACCTGCGGCAATATTCTTGTAAGCACGGGAAACGCGTCGATTTCCTGCTGCGGGAGAAAGTTAAAACCGTTAATTCCGGTTTCGTGCTCGGAGGAACATAAGGCTGTCCTGAGGGAAATTGACTTGGAGTATTATGTGACCGTGAATCATGATATGCGCAAGGATCATTATATTTCTTTTGCTGCCCTTGTCTACCATGACCGTATCTATTTAAACCGGCTGTATCCGGAGCAGAACCCGGAATTCCGACTGCCGATGGTAAGGAAGGGCGGGTATTTATATCTTTACTGTACACAACATGGGCTGCAGAAGTGCCCGATCGCGCAGATCACCAGGGAACACGAAAGGATCGCGGACTGAAAGCGCTGTTATCAGAGACGGCGGTTTTGAGTAAAATCAAAATCGCCGTTTTTTTCTATTTTTCTGTTGACATTTTCCTAAAATGTGGTATTGTTTAACTAGAAATATTAATTAATTGAATTAATACATAAACCGAAGGAAGAAATTAATTCAAAAATAAAAAAGAAGAGGAGAACAGCGATGAAATTTTTTGTTGACACAGCGAAAGTGGAGGATATCAGAAAGGCAAATGATATGGGAGTGATCTGTGGAGTAACCACAAACCCATCTCTGATTGCAAAAGAAGGAAGAGACTTTAACGAGGTTATCAGAGAGATTGCTTCCATAGTAGACGGACCGATCAGCGGCGAAGTGAAGGCTACCACGACAGACGCAGAAGGCATGATTAAAGAGGGACGTGAGATTGCTGCGATCCATCCGAACATGGTAGTTAAAATTCCGATGACAGTAGAAGGCTTAAAGGCCGTTAAGGTGCTGACCGCGGAAGGCATTAAGACAAACGTAACACTCGTATTCAGCGCGAACCAGGCATTGCTGGCAGCCAGAGCCGGTGCGACCTATGTATCTCCATTCTTAGGACGTCTCGATGATATTTCCATGCCAGGCATCGATTTAATCGAAACCATTGCAGAAATGTTCAATGTGGCGGGAATCACAACTGAGATCATCGCAGCAAGTGTCCGCAATCCGATCCATGTTATTGACTGTGCCCTTGCCGGAGCCGATATCGCCACCGTTCCTTACAGCGTAATTGAGCAGATGACAAAGCATCCGCTGACAGATCAGGGAATCGCAAAATTCCAGGCTGATTATAAGGCAGTATTCGGAGAGTAAGAGGAGGACACGGGATTGAGCGACTATCTGGAACTAGAAAAAACAGCCAATGAGATACGAAAAGGCATCGTGACGGCGGTTCACAGCGCAAAGTCCGGCCATCCGGGCGGATCACTGTCGGCAGCGGACTTATTTACCTGGCTCTATTATAAAGAAATGAACATCGATCCGGAACAGCCTTTAAAGGACGACCGTGACCGTTTTGTATTATCGAAGGGCCATGTGGCGCCCGGATACTACTCCACACTGGCCCACCGTGGATTCTTTCCGGTAGAGGATTTGAAGACACTGCGTCATACCGGTTCCTATTTACAGGGACATCCGGACAGAAAGCATATTCCAGGCGTGGATATGTCCAGCGGTTCTCTGGGACAGGGAATCTCTGCTGCGGTCGGAATGGCACTCTCTGCGAAACTGCAGAAGAAAGATTACCGTGTTTATACACTCCTTGGCGACGGGGAGATCGAGGAAGGCCAGGTCTGGGAAGCTGCGATGTTCGCAGGTCACAGAAAGCTGGATAATCTGGTCGTGATTGTGGATAACAACGGACTTCAGATCGACGGCCCGGTGGATGAGGTTTGCTCCCCCTATCCGATTGACAAGAAATTTG
>NZ_JBKVCZ010000157.1:8653-14769 GCF_046966825.1 Hungatella sp.
CATGTAATCTGCATCGACGGCCATGACTTCGCCCAGATCGAGCAGGCATTTGCAGAGGCAAGAAATACAAAGGGAATGCCGACCGCCATTATTGCAAAAACCTTAAAGGGCAAGGGAGTTTCCTTCATGGAAGGAGCTGTAGCCTGGCATGGTGCTGCTCCAAACGACGAGCAGTATCAGGTGGCAATGGCAGATTTGGAGAAAGCAGGTGAAGCGTTATGCCAGAGATGAAAGAACAATCCGTAAAGAAGATCGCTACGAGAGAAAGCTATGGCAGCGCTCTTGCGGAGCTGGGAAAGCTCAATGACAAAATCGTGGTCCTGGATGCCGATCTGGCAGCCGCGACAAAGACGGGAGTTTTCAAGAAGGTATTTCCGGAACGCCATATCGACTGTGGTATTGCGGAATGCAACATGATGGGCATTGCCGCCGGCCTTGCTGCAACAGGCATGGTTCCATTTGCAAGCACCTTCGCCATGTTCGCAGCCGGTAGAGCGTTCGAACAGGTTAGAAACTCCATCGGATACCCGCATTTAAATGTAAAGATTGGTGCGACTCATGCAGGAATCTCCGTCGGTGAGGACGGCGCGACACATCAGTGCAACGAGGACATCGCTCTGATGAGAACGATCCCCGGCATGGTAGTGATCTGCCCGGCCGATGACGTGGAAGCGAGAGCCGCCGTCAAGGCCGCGGCCGAGTATGAGGGCCCGGTTTATATGAGGTTTGGCCGTCTGGCTGTGCCGGTGATCAATGATAATCCGGAGTATGAATTTAAGATCGGAAAGGGCGTAGTCTTAAAAGAAGGCAGCGACTTGACTATTGTGGCTACCGGTCTGGAAGTTGGCCACGCACTGGAAGCGGCAAAGCTTCTGGCCGCAGACGGACTTGACGCCGAAGTGATCAACATTCATACCATTAAGCCTCTGGACGAAGAGCTTATCGTTAAATCCGCGAAGAAAACAGGACGCGTGGTGACTGTGGAAGAGCATTCCATCATAGGCGGACTTGGAAGCGCTGTCTGCGACTCCCTGTCCGAGAATGCTCCGGTACCGGTCTTTAAGATCGGAGTACGTGACGTATTCGGCGAGTCCGGCCCGGCCGCAGAGCTGATTCATAAGTATGAGTTGGATGCAGAGGGAATATATAAGCAGATAAAGAGTAAGTGGTATTAAAAGAAATAGCAGCAAGAACAGTAAGAACAGTAAGAACAGCAGCAGGCCGTGATATGGAAGAGTTGGTTCCCGTATCACGGCTTTTTTGTGTGAAAGGAGAGTGAAGATTTTACGCAAAGGCGATTAGGCAAGACGGCTTTTTCTGTATTGTGGATCAAGTTCATAGACTTGTAAGAAAAATATAAAACAGCATGCATTGAAATTGTGAGAGTATAGTGGTATAATCTAAGTAATAAGTAATAAGTAATAAGTAATAAGTAATAAGTAATAAGTAATAAGTAGTAAGCAGCAGGTATCAATCATCAAAAATCAATCAACAAGCACAGCAGGCAAACATCAATTGGCGTAAGCCGAAAGGAGATATCCTATGAATGAGTATACATTATCACAACAATACGCCCTGGTTGGTCTGGATGGCCAGGATTCCATACATATAACCACAGCCAAGAGTGCGGTCTGCCGCGGAATTGCGGCTGCAAAGCTTCTGGAGAGGCTTATATTATCGGATCATCTTGATTTAGAGGCTGTAAAAGAGGAACTGGATGCAGGATTTAAAGAGATTCGCGGCATCGGCAGGAAGGAAGCCCACGGTCTAGAGACTGAAATGGCGGAAGTATTGAAGGCCAGGGGCGTCCTCGATGAGATACCGGATATTCTGGCGTGCGATATTAACTACAGCAGCATGAATATGGACCTCAGAACCTACCGCAGCGACGGAACAGAATACCAGCGTATCGTTGAGGGCGTCCGTGCTGAAATCCTGGAGGACGGCGCGGTGACCCTGGAATGCGCATGTCTGGTGTGGCTGTTCCGAGAGAGCGGATGTATCCATGATATATTTTCTGTTCAGGAGCAGGAGAGACTGTCTGCCCGTATGATTGAACTGGCAGCGCAGGATCCGGTTGTCAGAGTGGTATGGAATTCAGACATTTACCGGTGGACGGAAAAATTGTCGCAGCAGCTGCTGGGTGCGAAAAAGAACTTCTTTAAAAACCCGTATATGGAGGGCGTCAATTTATTATTTCCATTTTTGGACAGAAGACAGGCCGTTTTCATTGATTTCGTTGTTCTTGGAACGAATGTGGCGGGCAGGCGTCTGGCAATGATGACCTATCTCTCCGAAAAGGGCCACTATGTAGAGGAAGCCAAGAATGGCTCGGAGACGCTCTTAAAGGTAGATAACTACTATTACCGGGTATTCCCAATGACAAGGGTCTATTACAAAATACCAGTTCAGGGGGCGAATCTGGTTCCGGTTTACAGGTAGGTGATGGAATGTCAAGACAGAGAAGCATGGAAAAGATCAGCAGCTCTGAGTATGTGTCAATCGGTGAACTATCCAGACTTACCGGCTGCCGCTACAGTACACTGAAGTATTATACAGAAGAGGGCATGCTTCCTTTTGAGCAGGAGGAAGAGAATCTCACAAGGCGGTATCGGCGGGTCGAGACTGTGGAACGAATAGAACGGATCAAAAGGCTAAAGGAAAGCGGAAAGACGATACCGGAGATTAAAGAATTGGTTAAAGAATAAATGACGAAGACGCGCAGATCCCGCACATAGACGGCTCAGGAATGGCGGTGCGGGATTTCCTGTGCGGAAAATAAGCCGGGGCAGACCGGGAAGCAGAGGCCGACAGGGCTGCGAACTATAACGCAAGTCAGAAAGTTAAAGAAATAGTCATTGACATTTTTAGAAATCCGTTTTATAGTATCCATAGAATAAAGAGGGCGTACAGTCCTTTATGAGCAAAGGAGTGGTTGTTATGTTGGCAAACGAAATGAAAAGGGTGAAAACAAGATAACGATAGAATAGACAGGGACTGGCGTATAATAGCTTTATTTTGCTGCGCACGGCTTGTTGTCGTGTTTTTTTTGTACCATTTTTCGGGATTCCGGGGAAATGGGACGTATGGCCCTGTCGGCTCATAAAGGAGATTATGATTTGGAAAGAGAAAATTGCATATTGATCAGCAACGGTAAAAACTGGATTGAACAGGCGGCGATCGACCAGCTTCATGGAGTCGCGAATCTGCCGGGAGTGGTGAAGACGGCAGGGCTGCCGGATCTGCATCCGGGAAAGACTCCTGTAGGAATGGCGGTGTTAAGCAGGGAGCGGTTCTATCCCCATTTAATCGGCAACGATATCGGATGCGGGATGAGTCTGTTTTCCACAGGAGTGAAGCAGAAGAAATTCCGTATGGATAAATGGGAATCGAGGCTTAACCAGGTTCGGGAGCTGAGCGATATTCCGTGCGATAACCCTTATGAAGAAGTTTGCCCCGTCAGGGATTTGGGAACCATCGGCACAGGAAACCATTTTGCAGAGTTTCAGTGTCTGGAACACGTTTACAGAGAAGAGGAGGCCAATCGCCTGGGGCTGCTTCATGGACGCCTTATGTTGCTGATCCACAGCGGTTCCCGGGGATATGGGCAGGAGATTTTAAACCGGTATTATTCGCCGGAAGGGCTGGCGGAAGGCTCGAAGGAGGCGGAGGACTATCTGAAGGAACACGACTCGGCGATTCTGTGGGCCGGGAGGAATCGTATAGTGACTGCGAAAAAGCTGCTGACCTGGCTGGGTGTGGAGAGGGAGGTAACCCCGCTTTTGGAGAGTTGTCATAACTATCTGGAACGGACGGAGGATGGCTGGCTTCACCGGAAGGGAAGTGTATCGACGAAGCATGGAGCCGTGGTCATTCCGGGATCCAGAGGAAGCCTGACCTATGTATGTGTACCGGCTGCGGACACGTCCGTTTCCCTGGACTCTGTGTCCCATGGCGCGGGCAGAAAATGGGCCAGAAGTATCTGCAGGAGCAGGATTGACCAGAAATACGACAGGGATTCCATCAGAAGCACAAAGCTTAAGAGCCGCGTAGTCTGCCATGATACAAATTTACTGTTTGCCGAGGCGCCGGAAGCCTATAAAAATGTGGAGCAGGTGATCGCTTCCCTTGAGGACTACGGACTGATAACCGTTGTTGCGACGCTGCGGCCGCTTATCACATTTAAGGGTTAGGGGGCTGCGCATGAGAATACAGATAAGTTCCGGCCAGGGGCCGGCAGAATGTGAACTGGCGGCAGGTCTGCTCTATGAGGAATTAAAGAAGGAGGCTTCCGATATCCGGCTGCTTTCCTTCACGCAGGGAAAGAAGCGGGAGGGATTTTCCTCGATTGTGTTTGAGACAGAACACGATTTTACTGGCTTGGAGGGCAGTATACTGTGGATTTGCAGGAGCCCGTACCGTCCGGAGCATAAACGGAAGAACTGGTATGTGGATGTTAGTATTTTAGAGGCGGTGCCGCGGGTGACAGAGGAGAAACTGGTCCGCTTTGAGACCTTTCGGAGCGGCGGAAAAGGCGGCCAGAATGTGAATAAGGTGGAGACTGGTGTCCGTGCCATCCACATTCCTACAGGAACCGCAGTGGTGTCCACAGAGGCCCGGAGCCAGCATATGAATAAACAGATTGCATTGAACCGCCTGTGCGAAATTCTGGCGGAAATGAATATGGAGAGCGGACGAAGGGAAAAGAACCTGGCCTGGATGGAACATGCCAGACTGGAGCGTGGAAATCCGGTTCGGGTATACGAGGGAAGATCGTTCCGGCTTAAGACGGAGAAAAATGGGGGATAAGACAGATGGAACAGGAGACAAGATGCGGCTGGTGCCTGATCAATGAACCGATGATCCAGTATCATGACTGCGAATGGGGAGTACCGTCTCATGACGACGGAAAGCATTTTGAGTTTATGCTTATGGAGGTCATGCAGTGCGGGCTTAACTGGAACATGATGATACAGAAGAGGGAAATATTCAGGAAATGCTTCTGTGACTATGATTTTAAGCGGATTGCAGAGTTTGGTGAGGAGGAGATCGCTGAAATCCTTCTCGTCCCCGGCATGATCCGTTCCAGAAGAAAAATCACGGCAGTCATACACAATGCCAGACAATTTATGAAGGTGGAGGAGGAGTTTGGCAGCTTCGACCGGTATCTTTGGGGCTTTACGGATTATAAGACGTACGTTTACCGCAGGCATCAGGAGGGTGAGGCGGAAGCGAGGAACGAATTATCGGATCAGGTGAGCGCGGATTTGAAAAAGCGGGGCTTTAAGTATATGGGGTCCATCACGGTATTTTCTCATCTGCAGGCCTGCGGCATCATCAATGACCACCGTCCGGATTGTTTCAGGTATGAAGCGCTGCTGAAAGAGACGGAATGGGAGTATCGGTAAGAGAGAGGGCAGAAGGGCATTTGAGATGCAGACCGATAGAATGAATAGAAAATGAAAATGAAAAGCGAGGTGCCGGATGGCAAAAAAGGAAACTGTAACGCAGGAAGATTTATTTGAAGTGCTTGATATGATAGAACAGCTGGGAATCCGTTACTGGCTGGATGGCGGCTGGGGTGTGGATGCGCTTGTTGGAAGGCAGACGAGAGAACACAGGGATGTGGACATCAATTTCGATGCCGCGTGCACCGAAAAATTACGGCAGAAGCTGGAAGAAAAAGGGTATGAGGTAGTAACAGACTGGAGCCCTGTCCGTATAGAGCTGTACCATCCCCAATTGAGCTATATCGATATTCACCCATTCGTCTTAAAGGAAGACGGAACAGCAAAACAGGCCGACTTAGAAGGCGGATGGTATGAGTTTGAGGCCGATTATTTTGGCAGTGCCGTTTTAGACGGAAGAGAGATACCGTGCATCTCAGTGAAGGGGCAAAAGATTTTTCATACCGGCTATGAGCCGCGGGATGTGGATAAACATGATATGAAAAATATTGAAGAACTGATGGGCGGCGTTTTGTAGAGCGGGCTTGATGTATGTATTTAAAAGATAACGAAACAGCAGGGAGCGACGATATCAATCGTCGCTCCCTGCTGTTTCGTTATGTTGCGGTTTCACGGCACAACGCACAAGATGTGTGACACCTCAGGAAA
>NZ_JBKVCZ010000158.1:0-14673 GCF_046966825.1 Hungatella sp.
GGTCTTCCAGAAACAGGGGGCGGCAGGATTCCACACCTTTAGCGAAGGCAATCGCTTCCATGGGATCCATGCTGCGGTGACACTCCAAGATCAGGTCGAATTCATTTCCGACTGCGTTTCTGCAGGCTTTTACAATATCAATATACTTCTGTACTTTACAGCTAAAGATGTTGTTTTGCCGGGAGGCAGTCGTCTGACTAAGATCCGCTGTGATCATCAGTCGGGCGGCATCGCAGCCTTTGGCTTTTAACCGAACACAGGCTTCTGCGGCCTCCTGAGGAGTGAAATGGAAGACTGCTTCATAACTGCGGACTTTATTTCGGCACTTGCCGCCAAAAAACTCATAAACGGGAACGCCAAGCGCTTTTCCTTTGATATCCCATAAGGCGATATCAATAGCAGCCAAAGCACTCATGAGTATGGAACCCCTAAAATACATACTCCGGTATAAAAAATTCCAATGATGTTCAATCGGGAAAGGATCCTGTCCGATCAGGTAATCTCTGAACTTTTGCAGGACACCCGCCACACCGTCCAAATATCCCCACGCACCGGCTTCGCCGATACCTGTAATGCCGCTATCGGTATGTACTTTGATAAATAAATATTTACTCGCAGGGAGTATTTCTATATCAGTGATTTTCATTGCATAACCTCCAAATAAAAAATGAATCAGCGACGATTATTTTTTATTTCCGTCCATTCCCGTGCAAGATGGATAAGCCTATTATGGATTAAGGAGAGCGGCTTTGTCAAATAACCTGTTTTAATCAGCCTATAACTGTGAGTGATGGGCTTAACGAAGACAGAAGTTTACGGTGAATCAGATCGCGCATATCTTGAATGAGGTCCAGATTCAGACTGTTTTGTTTATATCCAATCAGGGAAAGGCGGTAAAGTGGCGTGTCATCCAGAACGCAGAAAGCCAGCTTTTCATCGAGCTCCGGATGGATCCGGTGAAAATCCAGTGCATTGACAAAGAGCGCGCCTACGCCGCCGGCTGCCAGCTGGTAGGCCGTATCCAGGTTACTTATGTTTAACGTTTCGCCCGAGTGAATATGGTTATTTTTCATGATCTGACTGGTAAAATGGAAGAAACCATTGTTTGGAGTTGGCATGAGAAACAGCATTCCATTTAAAACGGAACTTTCGATGAGGGCAGGATTCCTGATGGTTGCCTCATTTGCTGCGAAGGGCCGTACAGATGAGGAGCGGGAAAAAACACAGTAGATCATTTCTTTCCGTAAGATTTCATAGACAACACCAGGATATCCGGTATTCAGTGCACCAAAAGCAATGTCAATATTTCCGGAGCTGACACCGTTCTCCAGTTCTTCCAGACCGCCCTCATGAATCTGAAGCACAACGTCAGGGTGAGACTGATAGAATTCGGGAAGAAGGATGGGCAGCCACTGCATTCCTCTCGTCATCCCCATTCCGATATGAAATACCCGTTTTTGAGATCCCATATCATGAAGAGTCATACGCAGCATAGCTTCTTCATTCTGAATATTTTTCATTTTTGAAATATAAATCATTCCGGCCTCGGTTACCTGAATCGGTGTAACTGTGCGGTCAAATAACTTTATTCCCAGATACTGCTCTAATTTGTTGATATAAGAAGTCAACCCGGGTTGTGAGATATAAAGGCGTTTCGCTGCCTTTGTCAAACTTTTTTCTTCTGCCAGTGCCAATACGTATTCGAATTTATCCAGTGTCATTATCAGACCTCCAGTTTCGTTTGTCATTGTTAGACTCAGTATAACAGATAGAAAAACGAACGTAAATATCCAGCTATAACTTTTATTTATAGGAAAATTATGAAAATGTATTGGAAAAAACACGAGGTAAGTGATAAGTTAATTACAAATCAGCGACGATGATATTTCCTGTAACTTGTGCAAAATCACAAAAGGAGAAATCAGAGTATGAGTACCTTGACCATATGTTTACTTATTTGTGTATTAACAATAGCAGGTTTTATCTGGGGGAAATGGACCATGGCGACTGTGTCGCTATGCAGTATGATTTTATTTATAATGACCGGCTGTATTGAGCCTAACGCTGCCCTTGCAAATTTTGGAAATACCAATGGCATTATGTTGATGAGTATGTTTGTAGTTGCAGCCGGATTCAGAAGGACCCAGTTTGTCCATACAGTATCATACAGTGTCAATCGGCTGGCACAGGGCAGTATTCGAAAGATTATGGCGGCATATATCATTATAACCATTATACTGGCACAGTTTATACAGAGCCCCGTAGTGGTATTTGGAATTATGAGTCCCATGCTGGCTGCAACATGCGCAGAAATTAACATTAGCCCCAGCAAAGTGATGTATCCGCTGGGCATTGCGGCGATAGCTACATGCAGTGCGTTTCCTTTGGGTAGCGGTGCAACCGTATTTGCTGAATTAAATGCCTACCTTGAGGCAAATGGATATACCGAGTACATGGTGGGATTGACAGATCCCATGAAATGCAGGTTGCCCCTAGTATTAGTCTGTGCTGTTTACTGCATCTTTTTTGCGATGAAGCTTGCACCGGAAAAGCCTGTGGTTGGTATCGAAGCTTCGTCAGAAGGACGAAAAGACCAAGAGAAAGAGAAACTGCCGCCTTTTCAGGAACGAAGCGGCTACCTTATATTTATTGCGGTTACGGTAGCGTTAATATTCCAGCAGCAGTTGAACAATATACTGATTTCTGTAAGCGCAGTGGGAATAACTACCTGGCAGATCTGTTTTATAGGAGCCCTTCTTGTGGTGATTACAGGCGTTCTTACACCAAGGGAAGCGACAGAAGCAATGCCTGTTTGGATGTATCTGCTTCTCGTTGGAAGTCTGACGATGGGAGGCGCGCTGCAGGCAACTGGCGCAGGCAATGTAATTGGCGATGTTCTTGCAGGCATTGTAGGGAAGCTGGGAAATCCTTATCTGATTGGCATGGTATTCTTTATAGTTCCATTTTTGCTGACACAATTTATGCAGAACCGAACGGTCATGATGGTGTTTATCCCTATTGCCATTTTGGCCTGTAAGAGCATGGGGGCTAATCCTGTTGGAGTCATTATTCTGGTGCAGGCGGCATGCCTGACTGCATTTATGACACCAATGGCTACTCCAGCCGTACCTCAGTATATGGCAGCAGGCGGATACGACTTAAAATGTGTTTTAAAACAGTCCGTAATTCCCTGTGTGTTATTCTGCCTGATCAGTGTATTTTGGACAATGACTGTAATTCCAATGTTTTAAAATGATAAGAGGGGTGATGGGATGCTGACACAGAATCAGAGACTGGAATTAAAAGCTGCAATGGAGTCGCAACAAAGGAATTTTGGTGGTGTAACACAGGAGGAAATGGCACGATTTCCTGCTGAAAAAGAGGATATGAGAGTGGTAACCTCACAGGGAGAGACGAAAATCATTCGTTTTGAATATGGAGATAGGACAGCAGAACGGCCGCTTTTTCTTAATTTGCATGGAGGTGGATTCATTGGCGGAAGAATGGACCGTGATGAGTTATTCTGCAGAAAGATGGCCTGCCGCTTTCATGCGCTTGTCCTGGATATTGATTACAAGCTTGCACCGGAGTACCCTTACCCGAGAGCTGTGCTGGAGTGTCAGGCCGTAGCTGCATGGGTGTGGGATAACAGAAAATCGCTCTTCTATCATCCTGGAAAAATCGTTTTGATGGGGCATAGTTCAGGAGGTAATCTTGCCGCAGGAATCTGTATGAAATATGGTCAAACAGGACAATTTAAGCCCTGCTGCACGATTCTTGACTATCCTCCGCTTGATTTGGCAAAAGATCCGGCGGATAAGGAGAGGTCAGTTTGCGATATGACGGCCGAGCGGGCACGGGATTACAATCTGAAATATATAAAACCTGAAGATCGCGCAGAGGCATATGCCAGTCCGCTTTATGCCCAGGCGGAGTTATTGATGCGATTCCCTGATACACTGATTGTTGCAGCCGGAGAAGACAGCTTATGCAGGGAAGATGAGGAGTTTGCACTTCGCCTTGCGCGGGCGGGAGTTACAGTGACTTTAAAACGATTTACAGAGAGTGTACATGGGTTTGTAATTAATCGAATGTGTGAATGGGAGTCAGCGATGGTATTGATAGAAGGGTTTGTTGAACAGCATATAAAGAAACTGGAAAATTGACAGACGAGGAAACGTAAAATTACAGAGGAATACAAAAGAAGCAGGACAAAACGTTCATATAAGGCATGTATTAAAAACACAGCCTTCATGGTGGCCTGTCCTGCTTCTGCGATTCTTGGGCTATGTATCTGTAAGATAATAAAGAGATAGGATCTGTTCTATGCAATAATTATGATGCTGTCAAAATAATAAGCCCATGCAGCCCATACCCCAGGATATACTTATATTCACAAGTCTCCAAATGCAGCTTCATGTACTGATCAAAGCTCTCCTTTGTTAAATTATTTAGCTGTTCCCCTCTCATATAAGCCGTGCCGTCTGATGTCAGGTGATGAAGAATTTTGAGCTGATGGTCATGTGCAGTCTTTTCAATCTCTTCCGGCAGCAAATAGGTAAAAGGATCGTTCTCACCTCTGGTGCTATAGAATTTTAACACATCCCCCATATTCTCCAGTTTCACGTTAAGGTTTAAATGTAATGCTGCCATGAAATTAATATAGGAAATAACTAAAACCCCGTTCTTTTTCAATAACCGCAGACATTGCTCCAGAGCCATGTTCCGGGCCTTTTCTTCCAGATGGTAAAATGCCCCCATGCAGAGTACGACATCAAAAGAATGATCTTCATATGGATTCATTTCACAAATGTCTCCGACGAAAATGTCGTCCAGCAATGGCTTCTGCATTTGCTTTTGCCGCATGATATCCACATTGCGTGGTACTATATCACTCGCAATGACGGCATTTCCCCGTCTGGCCAGTTCGAAGGCGTAATTTCCGGTTCCTGCGCAGCCATCAAATATCCTGCTGTGAGGGGGAAGGACGCGATTAAAATAGTACATGGTAGTCAGCCATTCAACCTGGTGACTGTAATTGCGAAACAGCCTTCCGTCTTCCTCGTAATGGTTGTAATAGTTGATGATGTTTTTCTCCATAATGCACCTCCGGAACGATGAATTGGCATATCTGCCTGCGTATCCAACAGCCTGCATTCTACCATGTACAAATAATTCCGTCTATTCCTTAATTGCACTGATTACAGCCATTCATTCCTTTTCACACCAGTTTCTGAGGCGATTTGATTAAATCCTCCAGCGTAATCCCATCCAGATACTCATTAATGATCGTATCCAGTTTCTGCCATACAGGCCGCGTCAGGCAGCATTCAAGCCGGGAGCATTCCGCATAGGATTCCTCCACGCAGGCGACCGGTGCCAGACTTCCCTCTGTCAGACGCAGAATCTCGCCCAGAGTGTATTCGCCGGGCTCCTTCGTCAGGCGGTAACCGCCGCCTTTTCCGCGCAGGCCGGCCAGAAGCTGATTCTGAACGAGTACCTTTATGATAATCTCCAGATATTTCTCGGAAATGTCCTGACGGTTCGCAATTTCTTTCAGAGGAACGTACCTGTCGGTGTTCTGCTGTGCCAGATCCAGCATAACCCGCAGCGCGTAACGTCCCCTCGTTGAAATCATCATTTGACATCCCTCCCTTCCGCAATACCAGTACCGGGCGGCACTGGTTATATAATCCTATTATACAACAAGGTAAATAGGATTATCAATAGCCAATATAGCTATAAACCTATTGACAAAGTAGGTTTATGATATTATGATGAATATAACCAAGTAAATAAGTAGGTTATTGAGAGAAAAGCCTTTTTCAGGCGGAATGGAGGACTATATGTCAAAACAATTACTGAAAATAAATGGATTATCAGTCAATGTGGAAGATAAAGAGATTTTACATGGTATTAATCTGGAGATTAAAAAGGGGGAGACTCACGTGCTGATGGGGCCCAACGGAGCGGGTAAGTCTACGCTGGGGTACGCGCTGATGGGGAATCCGCGCTATGAAGTGACGAAAGGAGATATCTGGTTTCAGGGAAAGCGGATAAACGAAGAGCCGGCCGATAAGCGGGCTAAAGCAGGAATGTTTCTTTCCTTCCAGAATCCACTGGAGGTTCCGGGCCTTCCGCTGGGCACATTTATCCGCAGCGCCGTGGAACAGCGCAGGGGCGCCAGAGTGCGGCTGTGGGATTTCCATAAGGAGCTGGAGAAGGCCATGGAACTGCTGCAGATGGACCGGGCCTATGGAGACCGCGATTTAAATGCAGGTTTTTCCGGCGGTGAGAAAAAGAAAGCGGAGATTCTTCAGCTTCTGCTCTTAAATCCCAGTCTGGCCATACTGGATGAGACGGATTCCGGTCTGGACGTGGATGCGGTACGAACCGTGTCCCAGGGCGTGGAAGAGTACCAGAAGGGCCGGGACGGAGGTCTTCTGATTATCACCCACAGCACCCGGATTCTGGAGTCCCTGCGTGTGGACAAAACCCACATTATGGTAGACGGCAGAATCGTGAAGACAGGAGACGGTTCCCTGGTGGAACAGATTAACGAACATGGGTTTGAACAATATTTGGATCAGGCGGGCTGTTAGAGAGCGTTTGACGAAAAGTAATTTTCAGATACACTCCAGTCCGCGCATCCGGAAAGGATGGAAGAGAGAGATGGAAGAAAAAACATATGTAAATGATATCGACAGAAGTATTTACGACATCCGAAATGAAGAAACGGATGTTTACCGTATAGAGGAAGGCTTAAAGCCGGAGATCGTGGAGCAAATCTCAAAAGAGAAGAAGGACCCGCTTTGGATGGAGCTGTTCCGCCTAAAGTCCCTGCAGATATACAATAATATGAGCGTTCCCGATTGGGGTCCCTCCCTGGAGGGGCTGGATATGAGCCACATCGCCACGTATGTGCGCCCCAACACAAAGATGAAGACGAAGTGGTCCGATGTGCCTGAGGAGATCAAGGATACCTTCGAGCGTCTGGGAATCCCCCAGGCGGAGCGGAAATCCCTGGCTGGCGTAGGCGCCCAGTACGACTCGGAGCTGGTCTATCACAATGTCCGCCAGGAGGTGGCGGAGATGGGCGTGGTATATACGGACCTGGAAAGCGCCATGAAGGGGGAATACGCGGACATGGTGAAAAAGCATTTCATGAAGCTGGTGAAGCCTTCGGATCACAAGTTTGCGGCGCTCCACGGGGCCGTCTGGTCAGGTGGTTCCTTTGTCTATGTGCCGCCGGGAGTTTCCGTGGAAATACCGCTGCAATCCTATTTCCGGCTGAACGCGCCGGGAGCGGGGCAGTTTGAACATACACTGATCATCGTGGATGAAGGGGCGGACCTTCACTTTATTGAGGGATGTTCCGCACCTAAATATAATGTGGCCAATCTTCACGCAGGCTGTGTAGAACTGTTTGTGGGAAGGAATGCGAAGCTTCGTTATTCCACGATTGAAAACTGGTCTAAAAACATGTATAACCTGAATACCAAGAGGGCCCAGGTGGAGGAAGGAGGCACCATCGAATGGGTGTCCGGTTCCTTTGGCTCCCATGTTTCCTACTTATATCCCATGAGCATCCTGAAGGGCCGCGGGGCCAGAATGGAGTTCACCGGAATCACCTTTGCGGGTGAGGGGCAGAATCTGGACACAGGCGCGAAAGTGGTTCACGCCGCTCCGGAGACAACCTCCTATATGAACACCAGATCCATATCCAAGAGCGGGGGCGTAAGCACCTTCCGCAGCTCCGTGGTGGTGGCCAGGGGGGCGAAGAACAGCAAATCGGCTGTCTCCTGCCAGTCCCTGATGCTGGACCGGATATCAAGGTCGGACACGATTCCTGCTATGGATATCCGGACCCCGGACGCGGATATCGGCCATGAGGCCAAGATTGGGCGGATCAGCGACGAGGCCGTCTTTTACCTTATGTCCAGAGGACTGAGCGAGGAGGAGGCCAGGGCAATGATCGTCAGCGGATTTGCGGATAATGTATCCAAAGAGCTGCCATTAGAGTATGCCGTGGAGATGAATAATCTGATCCGGCTGGAGATGAAGGGCAGTATTGGTTAGTTTAGGAAAGGAGGTCTCCTATGGGACAGGGACTTGATTTGAAGATAAACAGGCTGTCGGCCAGGACCTGGAACTGGCTGAAAATGAATGAGGCAGGCTTAAATGAGATAGAGGCAGGGGAATCCCCCACGATCATCACGGAAGGATTCGCGGAAGCGGTTACGTGGAGAGAAGATTTCTCGGCCATTGCCACCGGGATGGGAGAAGATATGGACCGATTGGCGCGAGAGTCGAATACGGACGCGATCCGGATCCAGTCCGGGCCATCGGTAGAAGAGCGGCGGGCCGCGCTGCATTTCGTCTGCGGCAGCGGAGCAAAGAGCTTCCAGACCGTGGAGCTTCTGGTACAGGAGGACGAAACTCTAAACGTGGTTATGGATTTCACCTCTGCGCCGGAGGCCGCGGGGCTTACCGCTGTCCAGACCCGGTTCCGGGTCAGGAAAAACGCCAGACTGAGGCTGATCCAGCTCCAGCTTCTGGGAAGCGGCTATACATTTTTAAGCGATATCGGCGGAAGCTGCGGCGAGGGATCATCCGTGGAGGTAATTCAGCTGTTTTTGGGCGGTGCGGAGACTTACGCGGGCTGCCAGGCGGACCTTGCAGGGAAAGAGAGTACGATGAACGCCGACGTGGGTTACTTGGGAAGGGACAGCCAGCGGTTTGACATGAACTACGTGGCCAACCACCGGGGAGAGAAATCCCGGAGCCGGATTCTGGCCGGAGGCGTGCTGAGGGACCGGGCGTTTAAGCTCTTTCGCGGAACCATTGATTTTAAGTTTGGAGCCGCCGGGGCAGAGGGAGAGGAGAAGGAGGATGTGCTGCTTCTGGGAGACGACGTGATCAATCAGACCATTCCCCTGATTCTCTGTGCAGAGGAGGATGTCCAGGGAAACCATGGAGCTACCATCGGAAGACTGGATGACGAACTGCTGTTCTATCTTTGTTCCAGAGGCATGAGCCCTGAGGCTGCCGCTAAAATGATAACAAGGGCCCGGCTGGATGCCGTCTGTCGAAAGATTGGCGACGAAGCCGCGGAGCAGATGGTGCAGGATTATCTGGAGGAGGTGGAGAAAAATGGAAGATAGAAATCCATACCGCGAAAATTTTCCATTGCTTAAGGAGAATCCGGTGATTTACTTAGACAGTGCGGCCACGGCTCAGAAGCCCTCCTGTGTACTCCAGGCGGAGCGGGATTTTTATGAGCACAGCTATGCAAATCCCATGCGTGGTTTCTACGCCCTGAGTATGGAGGCCACAAAACGTCTGGAGGAAGCCAGAGACGAAGTGCGGCGCTTTATTAACGCATCGTCCTCCGACGAGATCATTTTTACCAGAAACACCACGGAGAGCCTGAACCTGGTGGCCTACAGCTACGGACTGTCCCGGCTGAAGGCCGGGGATGAGGTATTGGTAAGCATCATGGAGCACCACAGTAACTTGCTGCCCTGGCAGATGGCTGCGGAAAAGACGGGAGCGGTTTTACGATTTCTGGAGTGCGAGGCGGACGGCCGGATTACGCAGGAACGTCTGGAGGCGGCATTTACTGACCGTACCAGGCTGGTCGCTGTGACCCATGTGTCCAATGTGCTGGGATGCGAGAACCCCATACGCCAGATCGCGGCCATGGCCAGGGAGCGAGGGGCTGTCGTGGTCGTGGATGCAGCACAGAGCGCGCCCCATATGCCGATCGATGTACAGGAATCAGGCGTGGATTTTCTGGCTTTCTCAGGCCATAAGCTCATGGGGCCCATGGGCATCGGTGTGCTGTACGGGAGACGGGAACTGCTGGAGGAGATGCCGCCCTTCCTCACCGGAGGGGAGATGATCGACTCTGTCACCAGAACAGGGGCCGTATTCGCCCCGGTGCCTCATAAGTTTGAGGCGGGCACCGTCAACGCGGCGGGAGCCTGGGGGCTTATGGAAGCGATCCGCTACTGAAACGTGTTGGATTTGATGAGGTGCATCGCCGGGAACTGGCATTGACAACGATGGCCCTGGAGGGACTTAAGCAGATACCACACGTCCATGTCCTGGGATCTGAGCGGCCGGAAGAACACTGTGGAATCCTGACCTTTACCATAGATGGCGTTCACCCTCACGATGTGAGCGCGATTCTGGATGCAGATGGCATCGCCGTCCGCGCCGGGCATCACTGTGCCCAGCCGTTGTTTGAATATTTAAAGGTCAATTCTGCTGCCAGAGCCAGTATATATTTTTATAATACCCGTGAGGAGATTGAGGCATTTTTGAAGAGCATAGCCGGAATCAGGAGGAAGATGGGATATGGAGAATAGAAGTTTTTATAATGAGATTTTGACAGAACACAATCTGCGTCCGGCTCACAAGCACGATCTGCCGGATGCCAATCTGGTGCTGGAGGGCGTAAACCCCAGCTGCGGAGATGATATCTGGCTAAAGCTGAAGGTGGAGGACGGAGTAATCCAGGATGGATCCTTCGTGGGCGACGGATGCGCGATTTCCCAGGCTTCCGCGGATATGATGCTGGACCTGGTGATCGGAAAGAAAAAGGAAGAGGCCGTGAAGCTGGCTGAAAACTTTTTTCAGATGATTCGGGGCACGGCAGGGGAGGCGGATTTAGAGGCACTGGAGGAAGCTGCCGCCCTGCAGGACATTGCCCATATGCCCGCCCGGGTGAAATGCGCGGTGCTGGGATGGCGAACGCTGGAGGAAATACTGGAGGGACAGGAGAATTGAGCTGATCTATCTGATTTTACCATTTCTATCCATAAAATGAAAATTGCTGAAACTTTTTCACCGATACCAGACGTCTAATCGTTTGTAATAAGAAAATAGAAAGACGAGGTATTCATTATGAGAAGATTTGCAGTGATTTGTATGTGTGCGGTGGCGATTGCAGGAGCAGTGCCGTCTGTCCCGGCCTTTGCGGCTACGGGAAATGTGGTGATGGCTGCGAAGTCAAGAACAAAGCAGTCCCAGTCCGGCCTTCAGGATACGGCCCAGGCGGTGCAGATTGCATTTCAAAACAAAGATATGGAGAAGCTGGCCGGTTTATGTAATTTCCCATTGACCATCGTCTACGGAGACGGTTCCCTGGTGGAGATCAAAGATAAGGCAGCGTTTAAGAAACTGGACTCCGGACTCATTTTCAGCAGTAAAATGCAGGATGCAATCGCCTCCACCAACGCAGCGAAGCTTAAGGCTGAGGGGAACGCAGGCGCGCAGATGGGCGGAGATAATGGCCTGAACCTGTACAAATTTAAGAAGAAATGGAAAGTAAACAGTATTTATCTGGATACCGCGGCAGGTGACGGACTGGCGATAAAAGACATGAAGGAGGCAGCAGTCACGATCCAGAAGACATTTTCATACAAGGATATGGACACCATGGCAAAGCTGTGCAACTATCCTTTGACGATCGTCCAGGAAAATGGTAATTTAAAAGAAATAAGAAACCCGCAGGAATTAGTCGCAATGGGCGAAGATAAGCTGTTTACGGAAAAGCTGAGAGATGCCATAGACCGGACGGACGTGGATAAGCTGACCAATGTCGGTGACGCCGGCGTGCAGATGGGCGGAGATTCCGGATTATCGATGTATCGTTTTAATGGTGTATGGAAGATCAATAATATTTATCAGTAAATAGAAATGCGGTTGGTGGTCGGTGTTGCTGCTGATCATGGAATAGCGGTCATGGAGTGCAGGTTCCGGAGTGCTGGTGTAAAAGCATAGATGAAAAGGGGGTTGAAAAAAACTCTCCAAACAGAAAAATGGCTGAGATCATAAGACTTCAGCCGTTTTTTTGTAGAATTAATTACGCGAATAACCTTGATATATAATAAGTACCATGGCTATTACTGCAATTGTAAAATAACCGGTTATATGCCATGCATTGAACGGCTCGGCGATGAATCTGGAAAGCGTAAATGCAACGAACAGATCGACAGGAATTACCAACAGCAGAGCTATTCCTGACGCCAGTAATTTCCGTGTCCGAAATACCCGGAACAGGAAGAAAATACACCACAGATACACAACTCCAATGAAAGCCATATTGATGCTGACAGGAAAAAATAAATCGCTGCCCCTGATCAGTCTATGAAGCACATACAAAAATGGTACAATAAAAATACTGCACATGAGCAGGGAGCCGCAAACTCCTTTTTTACCGAATTTGATCATGGGGATGAATACCAGCCATGTAAAGACAATCGCACTGATTGGATACAGCGACCATGTAAACGATCGTGAAATCGCGGTATCACAGATAGCGCATACCGCTATCCCAATGAAAAGAAGCAGGCTGAATACACCTGTAAAGATGTTATGCGTAGATCTGGATCTGTCTTGTGATACTTGGACTTGTTCCTGATTCATTCGTGTGTCCTCCCTGTTTATCGCTGGATTTTATTTTGTAATTGATTTTATATGTTTCCCGTCCTATATCATTTCTCATTTACTCACTTTGTGGATATGCTCATGATAAGCCCCATGCGTCAGCCTGTAAGCGGTAAAATAGTCTTCTTCCATTTGACCGGCCGATATACCAAAGTAATCGCACCAGCTGTCCTCATAACAGACAAACAGTATGCTGGGAAGAATACTTGTGAAGAATTCAGTCAGCCAATGGGCATGGTCCATTTTCGGATTGTCTGATGATTGTTCCCCGTCGATCTCCATCAACGGAGCCAGCACCTGATACAGCATCGTCTGGCTGTTTCCGTTTTTTAAAGACTCGCTCATGAGAATTCTGGCGCAGTCCCGATTCTGTTTGAGAAATTCCATGTACACGGATATCTTTTCAATCCCCTCAGCCCGGCTGTCATGCAGGATATACTTGTAATCGCCAACAAATTCTGTAATGACAGCATTTAACAGATCTTCCTTGCTATTAAAGTGGTAGTAAATGAGAGATTTGGGTACCCCGGCATTGGATGCGATTTCCTCCATGCCTGTGGCGTCGTACCCTTTTTCCGCAAATAGTTGTTTCGCAGTCTTCATAATTAAGCCTTTTTTACTTGCCCTTGCCATTGTGATTCCTCCAAAGTTGTACTGACTGGTCAGTATAATTATATGCCTGTAAATGGAGACTGTCAAGCAAACTCAAGCAAACTTTTACGGATGTTGTTTTATTTTCATGATAATTGTCATCAATCACAAGATTTGGTATAATTATTGCATGAAAAGCTGCTGATTTTGATCGGGGATTATGAGAAAATACCTGGCTTAATGCGTGGATGGGCTGGTGCAGAACTGGAAAGTGAGCGGTGGCCGAGGTGTACAGAATACTAATTGTGGATGATGAAAGAAATGAACGTACCGGAATTGAAAAATTGGCCTTCCTGTAAGCGAATTAGGGGCCTTATTGAGTGAAAACCACATGGATATGCAGTGCGAGGATTAAAAACCAGCTTTTTCAGACATACGGATTATATTCTGGTAATAGGAACATCATATTCGCTTCATGAGGTAAATTATGAGGAGGTTATAATGGAATGGAGGTTATACTGAAATAAAAGCTGTATCATTAGATTTACGGGCATGATTTGCCGATGGAGGAATGATCACTGCCCGATCCTTTTTCGGTTTCGCGCTTCATACATAGTTTCACGGCAAAGCACGGATACTACATATATGAATAAAAATCGGATATCCGGAGAAAGACCGGAAACTAATTCAAAATTAAAAATAGGAACGCACCTCTCTGTTGCGAAAGGGTATGCTGCGCTGGCAAGGGATGCCGTAAAAATCGGTGCGAACACATTCCAGCTTTTTATACGAAACCCGCGGGGAGCCAGGGCAAAAGAGATTAATCCTGAAGAAATAGAGGCGTTTCAAACGATATTAAGAAATCATAATTTCACGCCATTCATCGCCCACGCGCCTTATACGTTAAATCTCTGCTCCGCAAATCAACATTTAAGAGAGCTGTCTGCGCAAATGATGGCTGAAGATTTGAAGCGTATGGAATTCATGCCGGGGAATCTATATAATCTCCATCCGGGCAGCCGGCTGGATCAGCCCGTAGACCGTGCAGTGGAACAGATTGCAGAAGGACTCAATCAGACCATGTTTCCGGAAATGCGGACAATGGTATTGCTGGAAACGATGGCCGGAAAGGGTAGTGAAGTCGGCAGATGCTTTGAGGAACTGAAAAGTATATTGGACAAAGTGGAGTTGAAAGACAAGATAGGGTTTTGTATGGACGCCTGCCATATGTGGAATTCCGGGTATGACATTGTGAATCACCTGGATGAGGTACTCGAGCATTTCGATCATCTGATCGGTTTGCAATACCTGAAAGCATTTCATATCAATGACAGCATGAATGTCAGAGAAAGTCATAAGGACCGGCATACGCTCATCGGCAGCGGGTATATAGGGGAAGAGACAATCCATAAGATCATCAACCATCCCCTGCTCCATGAGCTGCCGTTTATATTGGAGACGCCTACGGATTTGACGGGACACACGGAGGAGATCAGGCGTTTGAAAGAGATGTATAGATTGGATAAGCAGATGGACCAATACACCGGATTCTGACAGAACCACCTCAAGCGAGTTGCAGCTCACAGCCCTGCCGGTCTCCGCTTCCCGGTCTGTGAACGGTAACAG
>NZ_JBKVCZ010000159.1:0-14461 GCF_046966825.1 Hungatella sp.
CTTTACGGCTCACACCGTTTGGATCTTCCTCCCATCCGAAACAGGGATAACTGTCCAGATACAGCGATGCAAATGAGGCCGGGACAGACTTTTCCTTGTATTCATATCCCACGTATTCCGCGCCGTCTTTTCTGATTCTTGTCATGATGTCTGTGATTCCTCCTTCTGTGCCAGTGCTGTGCGGGGCAGCGAGACCGTAAAGACGGTGCCCTTCCCCTCTGTGCTGTTCACGGTAATCGTCCCGCCGCTCATCTCCAGGACGCGCAGCACCAGGGCCAGGCCAAGGCCGTTTCCCTCTGTGGAATGGGACGTATCCCCCTGATAAAATTTGTCAAACATATGCTTCATCATCTCCGGCGTCATACCGCATCCGGTATCCCCCACCTCTGTGATGATGCGCTCTCCGTCAGAAAACTGGTGCAGGCTCACCGTTCCCCCCGCTTTTGTAAACTTAAAGGCATTGGACAGCAGGTTGTTCCATACCAGCTCCATAAGCTCTTCATCTGCTTCGATTACGGCACGGTCCTCCATGTCCGCTTCAAAATTAATGTTTTTCTGCTCCCAGACAGCCTCGAAGCCGATGGCACAGTCGCTGAGCTGGCGGCAGAGATCGTATGGCTCCGGCTTCGGCTGTATTTTCTGGCTTTCCAGCTTGTTCAGCTTCAGAATGTTGTAGATCAGCGACGTGAGGCGCTGTGTGCTCGACAGAATCCGGTCTGTATACTCCTGCTGTATCGGCGTCAGTTCCGTGGTGTCAAGAAGCTGCGCATAGTTCTGGATGGCCGCCAAAGGCGTCTTCAACTCATGAGAAACGTTGGCCGCAAAATCATTTTTCAGCGTCTCGATGGATCCCAGCTCCTCCACCATCTTGTTGAAGTCCACAAACAACGCGTCAATATAGTCCATGTCATTGGAGGTATGGCGCTTGGGAATGTAGACGGAAAAATCCCCCTCCGCCACCTGTCTGGCGGCAGCGCTCAGCTTCTTAATCGGGCGGTCAAAATTCAGATACTTTCGCAGGGCCAGCCCGCCGGATACGAAAGCCGCAAGAACAATACAATACAGAAAGTACCATTTTATATAGGGGCCTGATTCCTCCAGTATGAGATGGGCGCCGCCGTAGAAGATCGTCGGCAGCATCATCAGAACCGCCAGCAGAAACACCAGGGCAACATAGGCGGGAAAAAAGAAATAACGGCGGGTGACCCGTGCATCCTCCGTACCATTGTTTATCGTCATAACAGCACCGCCTTATACCCCAGCCCCCGGATCGTCCTGATCTCAAACTCATTGCAGGCGGAAAATTTGTCCCGCAGCTTCGTGATATAGACATCCACGGCCCGCAGACTGGTATCGCTGTCCACGCCCCAGAACTCATCCATCAGCTGGGAGCGGGAAAATGTATGATTGGGGTACGACAGCAGTTTGAACATGATGTTAAACTCCCGCGTGGTCACCGGAATCTCCTGTTCGCCCTGTGTGATCTCCATGGCATCAGCGTCCAGAACCAGACTTCCCACCGTCAGTCTGCGGCTGGCCTCGATATTAGCCCTGCGGAGCAGCGCCCGCACCCGCATCAGCAGTTCGCTTAAGTCCAGAGGTTTGACCATATAATCGTCGATCCCCAGATCGAACCCCCTCTGTTTAAAGGACAGATCGTCTCTGGCACTGACAAACAGAATTGGGATTCTCTTATTCAGCCTGCGAATCGTTTCGGCAAATGCAAAGCCGTCCGTTCCAGGCATCATGATATCAGAAATAATCAGATCATAAAGACTGCTGTACATCTCATCATAGGCACTTTCCGCAGACAGCATTCCTTTCGCCTCATAACCGCAGTTATTTAAGTAGCTGCAGATACTCTGCGTCAGTTTCTCGTCATCATCTACCACCAGTATGTGAATCATAAAGATCGTCTCCCTTCATATTATAGGTGTTTTCCTTATAAGAGTCCTCTCTATGCAGGTCCTCAGCCTCAATCCGGTTGATGCGCCGGATCATATAAACACCGAGCAGGGCCGCACAGATTCCGGTTACCGTTCCCAGAAAACCGTTGACCGACGGATCCTGCGCCTCATCTGCAAACGCAAGAATCGCTGACTGGGTCAGCACCAGCGAGATCAGCGAAGTCCCCAGGCTGATAATCTTCAGCGCGTGAAGCAGAGGGGAATGGTACTTCCGGTATTTTATTACGCCCCATACATTGACACCGATCTCCGTAAAGGTGATCGTTGCAATGGTGATAGCCGTGATCTTTCCATAATTGACTGTTTTCGGATGGCGGATTGTCCAAAGGGAATATGCAACATACAACAGGCTGGCGGCTACCATGACGGCGCCGGCAAGACGGTAATAGAAATACTGATTTTTCCGTTCCTTAGACCGCACAGTTCCTGCCAGGGCGCAGTACCTTGCTGCCGTCATACCCAGGGTATAACAGCCGTTCATGCAGGCAAACACCGAAAGCGACAGCGCGCCGGAGATAATTTTCCCCAGCCCCAGCAGCATGCAAAAAGCGCCTGCCGCCCCGTAATGTGCAGGGACCTGCTGTCGGACGCGTTATAATTTTCCCTGATTCTCTGGCTTCCGTCCCCAATCCACTGGTACAGGATGCGCATCTTCATCCTCCTTTTCCGACTTTTTTTCTTATTATAGCATAGTTTTGTTTCAGTTTTGTTTGAGTTTGAGGTATTCTTGCAATTATCCTTAAAATTTTACTGTCACATACCGTGCACAAGCATCCCGGTCCTTGCTGCAGACCACAAATCCCAGTCTTCCAGCTGCTGCGAGCCTGAAATCCGATCGATCACAGACCATGCCCCGGTCCATTCCAAAGTAATTCAGAGAAACAGCGGCCGATTGTCAAACATTTGTTTGCTTTTTACTTTTATTTATCGTAAAATATACTCAGATAGTAAATCTATTATGAGGTATAAATCTATTACCATCACTGCTAAAATCAAACGATAACCTACATAGGACAGATGGCTATTTTGAATAAGCCCCTGGGCCGATACCAGGTGCAAAGAGTGTGAATCCAGAATTGCGCAGACGCTTAAGAACTGTATTCCTACTGTCTGGCAGACGTCAAAGGGGGATTTGGAATGAAGAGATTATTGATTTGGGGAGCCGGAGACCAGGGAACGGTAACAGCAGAATGCGCTCTGGCAATGAAACGATATGACGTGATTGATTTTTTAACGATCCGTGAAAAGGAACCCCGGCAGATACCCGGCCACAAAATCTATGAGGAAACAGACGAGAATCTCTTTGATATTCTCAGCGCTTATGATGAAGTGATCGTCGCAACCGGCAGCAATGACCTTCGCGAGGCAAAGCTTGCGAAGCTGGCTTCTTTAGGGCTTCACCCGGCATCCCTCCTCCACCCCACAGCGGTGATCAGTCCCTCCGCCGTAATTTCGGAAGGCTGTACCGTGCTGGCCGGAGCCGTAATTAATACAAACGCTTCTGTTGGCATCGGATGCATTGTAAATACCGGAGCTGTCATCGAACACGACTGTGTGATCGAAGACTTTGTCAATATCTGTCCCAGGGCCGCCATGGCAGGGCACACAGAGATCGGCCGAAAAGCATATTTAGGGATCGGATGTACGATCATCGACGATATCAGGGTAGGGGCCGAAACCATAGTGGGGGCCGGCGCCGTTGTCATCCGGGATATTCCGGATCATGCGGTTGTTGCAGGCGTTCCGGCAAAGGCAATCCGATAGACCTGGCTTCTCCGGGCTTACCGTATTTCGGTAAGCCTTTTTACCGCCTCTTCCCGGTCGCTGGTAAAGAACACATCCTTTCCATGATTACTCTCGTATATGAAATCCTTCAGGGGCTTGCTTGTATATCTGGAAAAATCTCCGTAGACCGCGAACTTTATCCCATAATTTATAAACTTCTGCAAGATTTCGCCTGCCAGCCCTGTGCTGAGAATGAAAAATTCTTCTGCGATCGCCTTCTTATTCAGCGCAATCCTTTCACAATCAGTCTCATATTTGATACTCATAATGAAGTCCAGCGCCGACTGTGCGTCCTTGAGAATGCATTCTTCGCTGTAAATGACTGCGGCTTTTGCCTGATTCATCGTTATAATTTCTGTCTGCATACCATATTTCTACCTTTCTTTTGATTTATTGTGGCGATTCATTACTTGTTTGTTCATTAAATGCAGAGATCTATTACCAGGTAATTAATTATTTCGGAAGCGACTGTCCGATAACTACTTGATAAATAACGGTTGACTCCCTGACAACCAACTGATGGGGCCTGGTATTTTCCTCATTACTTCATTTTCATGCATTTTACAGTCGTCATTTCAATGCCTTCAGTCCTTCGCGGAACCGGACAGTCCATTGAAGTTCAGCCTCATAGGACTGGCAGAGATTATCATAGATCTGGTCCCATACATAGTGCTCCTGCTCAGACCGGTTTGGAAAATATTTCTGACGCCGCTTCTCCTCCTGCCGCATTGCAATCTGCTCTCTGACCTGTTCCTCATACCGGGCAAGAAGTTGGTCAATCTTTTCTTTTTCCATCAGTCCGGCCCAGGAAATCTGAATCAGAAACGCCTTCTTAAACTCCGGAATTTCCGGCTCTGTCTCCAGAATCCATGCTTCCAGGGCTGCCTTCCCACTGTCCGTGATCGAATAAACCTTCTTGTTGGGCGCGCTTTCCTGGTACTGTAGCTCGTTTGTAACATAGCCCATATCAAGAAGCTGTACCAATGCTTTATAGATCTGATTGTTATTCCCCGACCAGTACATGACCGGCGAATTCTGCATCATGCGCTTCATATCGTAGCCAGTCATCGGCTTCCAGCTCAGCATTCCTAAAATTGTGTAATCGATTGTTACCATGGTAATAAGCCTCCTTTGTGATGATGAAACGGTCTTTCGGCATTTTAGCCGCTTATCGTTGGGGTTGGGGACGGGTATTGTTGGGTTCACCCATCAATGCTTCCATATGTCATCTCTTTATGTGTCATCCCATTTGTATGTTATCTTTCATCTATGTTACCTTTTGCATATGTTACTTATAACATATAACTATTTACTATGTCAACCCCTTTTATTTTTATCTCCCCCTTTCCCACACACGCGTCAAGAAAAAAAGCAGCCGAACGCCTCCGTCCCAATGACAGAAAACCGTCCAGCTGCATTACTTTCTCTGCAATAGCCTCTACCCCTACCGCCTCTTTATTTCCTCAAAACTCTCCTTATCATACCGCTTGATTTCTCTGTGAAACAGGGAATACCTCAGTCGAAGCTCAATATACTCCCCCTTTTCCCCCCGTTTCACCTTCGGTATTCCATTTATGATATCGCACACCTTCACTTCCGGCCTGCCGCTTCCGATTAAAGTTACCGCACCTCTCCTCTTTTTCATCCTGACCCGGGCACCGTGTCCGGCACGCCGTTTCTGCCCCCTCAGCCTGGAGCGCAGCTGACGGAAAGCAATTTTCAGACGCGCTCTACGCCTCCACAATATTCTGCAGCCATATCCCCTTTTTCACCAGCACGTACCCGATCACGCATTTAATAATCTCGATCATCTGGCATGCGAAATAGAGGGGGACGATCGGCACCGCCGTGTAGCGGCTCAGCACGTAGGCGCACGGAATACTGACCACCCACATGAACACACTGTCAAAGACGAAGGTCACAATCGTCTTCCCGCCGGAACGCAGGGTAAAATACGACGCGTGCAGAAATGCCCCCATCGGCATATACAGCGCAATCACCCGGATAAATGACGTTGCCAGCGCCTTCACTTCATCCGTCGTATTGTAAATCATCGGGAACAGAGGGGCAAGAAGCGCCAGCACAGCGCCGATTCCAAGGCAGAGACACACGGAAAATGCAATCAGCTTCGTATCTGTATCCCGTGCTTCGTCCATCTTTCCTGCCCCAAGCAGCTGGCCGATGATGATGGCCACCGAGTTGCCTAAGGCGAGATACACCACATTGAATACATTTCCGATGGTGGAGGAAATATTAATTCCCGCCACTGCCGCCAGTCCGCGCACAGAGTAACACTGCATTAACGTCGCCATGCCGCCGGCCCACAGAACCTCGTTGACCATCAGGGGCATCCCCTTGATAACGATCTGCCTCACCAGACTTCCGGGTATGTACAGGCTGCGATACGCCCCTGTGATAAATGGATTCTTCTTTTTATGGCAGTGCGTCCACCGAATGACAATCCCAGCCTCGATAAATCTGGATATCACGGTAGCAACCGCCGCGCCTACTACGCCCAGCACCGGCGCGCCGAACTTTCCAAAAATAAGGATATAGTTTAAGACGAGATTCACAAGAACGGCCACGATTCCCGCTTTCATGGGGATAACCGTCTCTCCGCACTCCCTTAAGGTGCTGGTGTAAACCTGCTCGATGCCAAACGGAATCATCCCCACAATCATGACCAGCATGTACTTGCGCCCCTGATCCAGCGCCAGAGCCAGCCCCGCCGCATCCTCTTCACCGTGAAGATACATGGATATAAAACTCTCTCCCCATACCAGAAACAGAAGGCCCGCCACGACGATAATCAGGGCGCTGAAAATAAGCTTAAAACGGAACGTATGGCGCACGCCCTCATGATTTCCACTGCCATAAAACTGCGCGCTGAAAATACCCGCGCCGGAAATCGCCCCGAAAATGCTGATATTAAACACAAACATCAGCTGATTCACGATGGCCACGCCGGACATCTGCTCCGTTCCCACCATTCCGACCATAATATTATCCAGAAGCCCCACAAAGTTCGTGATGCCGTTCTGAACCATGATCGGCACCGCGATCGCGAGTATCATACGATAAAAAGCCCTGTTTCCAATATATTTTTTCATCCGTATATGCTGCGGAATCCGCGTCCGCAGTCCCCCCTTATAACAGTCTCTTAATTGTCTCCAAAGTATATCATACTTTTTCCTCTCTTACAATGCGGGAGCTCTCGAAATCCCCGGTCTTTTCCTCCCACTCCCGGAGCCGTGCCTCCAGCTCCAGACGTTTTTCCCGAAATTCCCCGTTGTGTGCCAGGTTCACCTCTTCCAGCGGATCTTCCGTTAGGTGGTACAGAAGCCACGGCATTCCGTGAAATCTCACATACTTCCAGCCATCCATGGTCACGATTCCACGCCACGGCTGATCCACGCTGTCCGGTCCCCCGTTGGGCGCCACCGACTGGAGATATACGGAATCCGGGATTTCGTCGTGCTTTTCGCTCCGGTTTAACCTGCAGAAGGAGTAATCAAAGCCCTCCATCCAGACTGGCTTCTCAATGCCGCACAATCCCAGCGTGGTCGGGGCGATATCCACATGGTTTATCATCACCCGCTTCACCGCCTTGCAGCCCCTTGTACCGTAATCCAGCGGAATCTCTCCACCAATCAAAAACGGAATTCTCACCGCTTCCTCATAAGGCGTCATCTTTCGGAACTGTCCGTGAGAGCCCATCATGTCTCCGTGATCGCTGAAGTACATGACATGTGTCTGTTCCAGCAGCTTCCTGTCACGAAGCTTACCGATCACCCGTCCCAGATTCCAGTCCACATTTTCAATCATTCCATAGTACCCGGCCAGATCTTCGGCCGCCCGGTCCCTGACCTTTTGCAGCGACGGTACATTCTGCCTGAATTCAACGCTTCCTCTGCTCCTGCCTCCCATAAATTCAGGCGGCGCAATAAACGGATCGTGGGGCGGCTGAACCGAGATCACCGCAAAAAATGGCCGTTCCCTGTCCTCATCCAGATATTGGAGCAAAAGGGCTGTAAGGGCATCGGTCTCATAGCCCTCCAGCTTCTTCATCACCTCGCCCTCCCCCATGTCTCCGTGTACATAGGAATCCCATGGACTGTTGTTATTCTCATATCCCAGCCACTTTTCAAAACCGCCTCTCCGCTCTTTCGGGATTAGATGGAATGCCGCCCGGCCCTCGCTCTCATGGAATCCATCCAGATGCCATTTCCCCAGATAAAGAGTCTCGTAACCATGTTCCCGGAATACACTGGCAACCGTCGGCAGCTTCGGATCCAGCGGATATTCATGGCCCGGCACACAGTGGTGCGGATAGCGGCTTGTCAGCATGGAACCCCGAAACGGGCTGCACAGCGGCATGCCGGAATACGCCATTTCAAAGTCACAGCCGGTGCGGGCCAGCCAGTCCATGTTGGGCGTTGACACATTGGGATCACCGTGAATTCCCATCGCCTGCCCCCTGTGCTGGTCGCTGATGAACCAGATAACATTTTTCCTTCTCTCCTTCGGCTCCTCTTCGGCCGCGTGATTCATTCCAAATCTCGTTTCCTCTCCAACTGATAATCCCATCTTTCCCCTCCATAAATAGTGTCAAACAGTTTTAACACTCTCCCGCACACGCTCAGCACGAGCCTCCGCGGCAATCAGAAAAGCGCACAGATTTCGTTTCCAGCCCTTGCTGAAATCTGTACGCCTTCGCCGCAACCTTCCGTTCTGCCTCCACCTTTGTCCCGGTCTCTCCTCATAAGAACATCCGCAAATCTATTCTTCTAAAATTGCATTCAAGGTGATAAGCGCCTTCCACAGCGCCCATCCTCTCGCTCTGTCAATCGTATCGCTGTGCAGTCCCTGCAAAAAACGCTTTCTGCTTTGGCTGTCAAAAAATGTCCAGGCCATTGCGTAATCACAGGCGGGATCGCCTGTCCCCATAATGACGAAATCAATCACACCGCAAAGGCTTCCGTCCTTTACCAGAAGATTCTCTGGGGAAACTGCGTGTCAATTCATTTACGAACTAACTCTGTTGATATTTCGATCCTATTTCTCTCCAAACGTGAAAAACTCTTCTTCCTTCAGTTTCAGCATCAACGCGGAAAACAGGCTGTTGGCCCAGGCAAACCAGGAGCGGGTAAACCGGGTGGGATCATCTTTGTGGAAGCTCTCATGCATAAAGTTCAGCCCCGCGTGTGTTCCGGCCAGCTGCTCCAGGCAGGCCAGGATCTCTCCCCGGTCAGCCGAGGTCAGCGCGCGCATGACAATCGCGATATGCCATATGTAATCCTCCGGCGTATGGGGGCTTCCCACACCATCCGCGCAGGCGCCGCGATAGTAAAACGGGTTATCCCCGGACAGTATAAATTTTCTCGTATTAACATAGAATTCATCCTCACAGCCGCAGTAATGTAAGTACGGCATGGCTAAAAGGCTGGGAGAGTTGGCGTCATCCATCAGATTATAATGGCCCAGTCCGTCTGTCTCGTAGGCGTACATCTTCCCGCAGCGCGGATGCTCCACCATTCCAAACGCTTCAATTCCCTCCTGGATCTGCTTCCTCGTCTTCGCATATTCCTCTGCCAGGGAAATGTTCTTTAATACCTTCCGGAGAATCTCCTCCCCATACCCCAGCGCAACCACTGCCATCATATTGGAAGGAATCAGATAGCCATACGTGCAGCAGTCATCGGATGGGCGAAAGCCAGACCAGGACATTCCCGTAAGCCCCACCGGATTCCCCAGTCCGCCGCACGGAAGGGTGTCGGTCTCCGGGCAGTCGGACCGCTCAAAGGTATAGGCTGAATTATCATGGTCCTGCTCGGTTTTTACCACCGCTAAGAGTACGGCCATCATCCGCTCAAATTCTTCTGTAAAGATATCGGCGCAGCCAGTCTCCTTCCAGTAGGCATGCGCCAGATAAAGGGGCGCACAGAGGGAATCCAGCTCGTATTTCCGCTCCCATACCCAGTCGTTTAACTGCGTTTTATCCTGGTGGCCTCTGCCGTCCGGAACCTCGTTAAACGCGTTGGCATACGGGTCCGTCAAAATCTGACTCGCCTGTTTTCCTATAATGCCACGCAGAATTGCCCGCAGCTTCTCGTCCTTTGCTGCAAACGGCACGTAGTGCATCACCTGAAAAGAGGAGTCGCGGAGCCACATGGCCTCGATATCTCCGGTGATTACGAAATACTCCTCTTCCCCCAGCTTCTTTACTGTCGTATCAATGGTATTTAAAAAACATGGTTTCACAAGCGGCGCCAGCGGCGGGTACGCTTTCTTATAGTAATTTTCCAGCTCGTCAGCTGTCTCTGTCAGTATTTCCGGTCTCTCTATCATTTTTCCTCCATTCAGCCTGTGAGTGCTCTTGTAAATTTTCTTACACCCATCTTAGTGGCTGCTAAACTGTCTCAGTCAAATTCCTCGTTGCTCGCAGGAATAATCTTATACGGAATCAGCACCGGCTCGATATTCCGGCTGCCATTTAACTGATCTCTCACAAGGGATACACTCGTTTGTCCCATGGCGATCTCGTCCTGGCTGATATGGGTAAATTCCTCTTCCCCGGTTATATTGTCATAGCCGTCGAAGCATACAATCGTATACTTCTCCTCCACGCCCAGCTGCACGAGAGAACTCCGGATGATTCTGGCAATATCGTATTCCACCGCGAAAAATGCCGTGATATCCGGATGGCTTCCGATAAACGCCTTCACCTTATCATAGTCCTCGCGGAGCGATTCCTCCGTGCGGTGGGACGGCAGCGTCGCCTTTAAATCCGTCAGCCACATGGACTCATTCGTGGTCAGACCGTGTTCTAAATGGCTGTCCAGAAAGCCCAGATGACGGTCTGCAATCGTAGGGGTGTCCACTCCGCAGTGGGACGCAAAGCAGATATTCCGGTGGCCCCGGTCCAGGAGCCAGTCCGTCAGTTCCCTGGCCGCTTTCTGGTTGTCCGTCCCCACGTACGATACCGGAACGCCTTTCAGCCTCCGGTCTAAAAGTACGATGGGGTACTCCTCCACCGCCAGTTTCAGCACAGTCGAGTTAAAATTCTCTCCGTGCACGCACATGATGATGATCCCCTGTGCGCCCAGGGAAAGCATCCGGTCCACTGCCCGGCTCTCCTCCTCCCTGCTGCCATTGGTACAGTGAAGCACCATGTAATATCCCAGTTCCCTGCAGGTCTTCTCAATTCCCAGAATCAGCTTATACCCGTAGCTGCCGCCAAAACCGTCCATGATCACACCGATCACCGGAGAATCCGTCTTTGTCTCCTGCGGAAGCGACTCTGCCGCCTGCTCCCAGGAGTCATTGACAAATGATCCCTTCCCCGGCATCCGGGTGATAATGTTCCGCTCCGCCAGCATATCCATCGCCTTTTTTCCTGTTATCCTGCTCACATTATAGATTCCACACAGTTCTTTCTCAGAAGGGAGCCGCACACCGGTCTCATACTTCCCTGACCGTATGTCATTTAATATCTCCAGATAAATTCTTTCATATAATGGCTTTCCCTTCATGACTTCCTCCATTCTTCACACAACCTGTGCGCAGACGGGCCAAGGAGAAGAAAGCTCCCCTTCCTTCTCTTTCAGCCCCGCCGTTTTCTATCATTTCATCCAGACTGCATGGTATTATATAAATGATATATCATTTATATAATACCATGTGTCCTTACAGGAGTCAAACGGCTCCCGCTCCCTGGTCAGCACCTTGCTGCCATCTCCATCACCATGATTCCGCTCAGATGCTGGGCCAGATCCACAGTGCCTGTCTCCGGCTCATCCCAGCTGCCGCCGATCAGCCCCTCCCGGTTCATTCCCCGGCTCGCCACAGTCTCCGCGTGGAAGTGAATCATCTCCCGGATCTCGGGCTCATTTTTCTTCTCCGCATAGAGTTCACGGCAGTAACGGAAGAAAATCCCCCGGAACAGCCCGCAGTCATCCGGTCCCTCATATGGGATTAAACCGCCGTGGCTGTCGGCCAGCCTCCGTTTCGCCTCCCGAAAGGTGGCAAGCGCCATCTCGTAATACGCCTCATCCTTTGTAATATGGTAGTACTCCAGAGCTGCCTGCATAAATACGCCCTGACAGTACGTAAACTCCCACTCATAGTCTACTTTTCCGTCGCCCAGACGGTTGATCCCGTCCCAGACAAATCCATTGTCAGGATCCACCAGATGGCGTAAGTTCCACTGAAAGATCCGCTCGCCCCACTCCAAATCCTCTGGCCTTCCAAATCTCTGGTATAAACGGAATGCCAGGATCGCAGCCGGTGCGTTGGCCGGCGTATTTTTATAATCCAGCTGCTTTTTCTGCCAGGCCAGTCCGCCGCCCATGTGGTCATTCCAGGCCGTCTTCACGTCTTCCCAGATCGTAAATACCTGGTCTCTGCATGCGTCGTTTTCCGTCACATCCCAGAGACGCAGAAGCGCCAGGGCGATCCACTCCATGTCGTCATACCAGTTGTGGAGAAAGGTCTGGTGATTGGCGTTCCAGGTACCGGTCAGCTCCTTCCTGATCCGTTCCATATAGACGCCATCCCCGGTGCGCAGGTATCCGTCCAGCAGGGCGTCCACCGTATGGGCATGCCACCAGTATACAAAGGCTTCCTCCTCTTTTCTCGGAAAATGGTGCTCATAATACTGCTTCTCTTCGTCCCAGTAACAGCGCTCCAGCGCTTCCTGGGCCAGGTTTAATGCATCGTTTAAGTTTGCCATCGTTCTGTCTCCTCTTTATTCCTGCGGGAAGCGTAACCTACAGCTTACTTGGAAGCCGCTTCCGCCAAAATCTTATCGCCCTGTTTCTGAGCCGTGGCCAGAACCTCCTCTGCGGAGAGCGTTCCGCCCACAAACAGATCCAGCTGCGGCCAAAGTGCCAGGCCTTCCACATCGGAGTATCCCGGAACCGGCATTCTCGTCGTAGCATACAGCATGGTCCTGGAAAATACGGATAAAATCTCGTCGTTCATGAAGTAATCGTCTGCCGCCGCATTTTTATTGGCTGGAAGATTGGCACTGAGCTTCGCAAATTCCACACCATTTTCCGGCTGTGTCGTCCACCATTTGATGAAGTCCCAGGCGGCATCCGGATTCTTTGCCTTGCTCGGTATTACCAGGCCAAATCCGCCCATAATCGCGGACCGCACTCCTCCGGGTCCCTCGGGCTGTTCCAGTACACCGTAGGAGATTCCCGACTCATCTAAGGATTTGAGCGCCCACGGCCCGTTGAAGCAGATGGCTACCTTGCCTGCCTTAAAGCCGTTTCCTCCGAAGCCATCCTCGAAGCCCAGCTCATAGACCTTCTCCTGATTCAGCAGTTCATCCCAGTAATTCAGCACAGCCAGTCCCGCTTCGGAATTGAATGCGGTAACCGGTGGCGTCACCGTATCATCCACCATTTTTCCGCCCGCCTGGAGAATCCAGTTATTGAAAAGCCCCGGATCCGACAGGGAAAAACCGGACTGTTCCAGCTTTCCGCCTGCATCTCTCTTTGTAAGTGCCGCTGCGGCGGTCTTTAAGGCATCCCACGTGCTGATTTCCTCCGGATTCACTCCGGCTTCCTTTAAAAGGTCTTTATTATAGAAGAGAATTCTCGTATCCACCGTCAGGGGAACGCCATACTGTTTGCCGTCGTTACCCTTCATTTCTTCGACTGTGGGCTGGTAAAACTGATCCATATCCACCCTGTCGCCTGCTATGTAGTCATCCAGCGGCATAAACGCTCCCTTTGCGGCGTATGTAGCCGTGGTAAAACGGTCCCACATGACGATGTCCGGCACGTCCCCTCCGGCGATGGCGGTGACTAGCTTCTCCTCCATACTGTCCTGTACTGCGTATGTCACGTGGTACTTCTCCTGGGAATTGTTGTAGTTCTCAGTCATCTGGTTGATGTACTCCACTGCGTCACCGCTCATGGAGCCCCACATGGTCACTTCCTGCTTTCCAGCCGCCTCAGAGCCCTTCTCACCATTTCCGCCATTGCCCGTGCTGCATCCGGCCAGCAGACCTGTCGCTACCGTGGCCGTCAGAACGGCCGCCATTAACTTCTTCATATTCGTTTTCTCCTTTTCTCTGGTTTGAATATTATTTATTTTCCTCCGCTGAAGGCAATTCCTTCCACGTAGTATTTCTGTGCAAATAAGAACAGCAGGACCATGGGCAGGGTGGCGATCACCGTGCCTGCCATCAGCGGGCCATACTGGGTGTCATACTGGTACTGAAATGTGGCCAGCCCCACCTGAACCGTCTTCATCTTATCGGAGTTCAGCACGATGAGAGGCCACATAAAGCTGTTCCAGCCCGACTGGAATGTCATGATCGCCAGCGTAATGGCCGCAGGCTTGATCAGCGGAAAGTAAATCTTCGTAAATATCTTAAACTCTCCGCAGCCATCGACTCTGGCAGCCTCGGCCAGCTCATCCGGCAGCGTCTCGAAGAACTGCTTCATAAAAAACACTGCAAATGCCCCTACCGCGCCCGGAATGATGATGGCAAAGTAGCTGTTGATAAAACCATTTCCGCCTTGTCCGAATAAGTTGTTGCCTCCCACCAGAGGGAAGAATTTTAAGACAAGGAACTGGGGAATCATGGTGGCGACCGCCGGGATCATCATCGACGACAGCAGGATCAGAAACGACACCTTTCTTCCCTGAAATTTAAGCTTTGCAAACCCGTATCCCGCCAGCGCACCGAAGAA